>CAYXNI010000065.1:0-9336 GCA_964466285.1 uncultured Planctomycetota bacterium
CGTGCGGCCGAGGACTTCGCGGTCGTATCGGGAGCACTCGGTGCGCCGGCCGGCTCGCTCGCGGTCCCACGGCAGGCCGATGGCGTCGGGATCGGTCATGCCGTAGAATGGGTCTGATGCAAGGACGGGGGTGTGGGGGGAGATGATGGAGGCGCAAAGGAAGAAGGGGGCTCTTGCTTCATCGCGGAGGAAGCGTTCGGCGCGGGCCGCGATCAGCGCGGGTTCGGCCTGGCCGGCCGGGAGCGGATAGCGGCCGCCGAGGATGAGGCGATCGCCCCAGGGGCATGCGAAGGGCATGAAGACGACGTCGTAGTCCTGTGCGCGGAAGGGGGGCTTGAGATCGAAAGGCGCGGCGCCGGCGGCGCCGTAACCCGGGCCGTCCTCGTGGACGGCGAAGGGGCGGCGTTCCCGGTCGGCGTAGTCGATCTTGCCGAAGTTGACCACCTGGTATCCGGCGCGCTGGAAGACCCAGGGGAGGGGGATTTCGCGTGGGAGCGGCGTCCGGTTGTTCTCCAGGATGCCCAGGGCGTGGGCGTATCGGCCGGTCAGGATGGTGGTGCGTGAGGGCACGCAGACGGGGCTCTGGATTGTGCAGTTCGAGAAGCGGACGCCGCGTTCCGCGAGCGCGTCCAGGTTCGGCGAGTGCGCCCAGCGGCTTCCGTAACACCGGAGCGAGTCGACGCGCTGCTCGTCGGTGATGATCCACAAGACGTTGACGCGGTGCCGGGGCATTGCTCCGGGTCTCCTTGGTGTTGCTGACGGGGCCGCCTTATATCATCCAGGCGGGAGACCGTCAAGCGTCGGGGCAAGCTCTTTGATCCGCTGTCTATGGGAGTATGAGAGTAGGGGAGTGGTGAGTATGAGAGCGGGGGAGTGGTGAGTATGGGGGAAGGAATCGGTGGGCCGCTTCGGTGCTCAAAAAAAGTGGACTTGAGCGGCCGCAGGCGGTAATCTAGTAATCTGGTCTTGGGAACTCCCTGCACAGGCCAACGTGGGAGGATCTGTCGAGACAGCAACGAGACAGTTGTTGTTTACCTGCGATTCGAGATGTTGCCGGCTTTCGGGCCAGGGGGATGCTGATGACCTTCCGCACACGGATGATGGTTCACCTGAATGGGCTGCTTCTTGTGACGGTGGTTCTGATCTCGGGGCTGACGCTTCTCAGCACGATGCGGGGCCTGCGCGAGAACGCCCGCCGGAATGCGCTGGTCACGGCCTCGTTGCTGGCCGGTGCGGCGGAGCATGGCCTGCAGGCGCCAGCAGAGCTGGAGAAGCTTGTGGGCGACCGGGTGGTCGGGCAGGTTCGGGCAGAGCTTATCGACCGGATCACGTCACGGCTCGGCGTCGCGCGGATGCTGGAAGGCGCGGTGCTGAAGGCGGCCGAGCAAGGTGATCTGGAGGCCATCTTTGTGGCGGACCCGAAAGGCGGCCTGGCGCTCGCGCGCTCGCCCAATCCCGGTGATGACCTCGTGTCTGAGTACTATGGGGGTGTGGACGAGATGGCCTTGGAGACGATCAAGACGCGGACGTCTGCGGTGCGGTTCCGGGGCGGCTCGGTCGAGGCGAGTGTGCCGCTGCCTGGTTTTGGGGACGGAGTGGGTGCGTCGGTCTGCCGGCTGAGCACGAGGAGTCTCGACGCGTCTTTTTCGTCAGCGCTGCGGGACGTTGTGATGCTGGGCGTCGCGGGGCTTCTGGTGGGCGCACTGGTTTCCATCGTGTTGGCGAGGCGCGTCTCGGGGCCGGTGAGCAAGCTGGCGGAGGCGGCGCGGGTGATCGGGTCGGGCGGGTTCGACCACCGGGTGCGGGTCGAGTCGAGCGACGAGGTGGGCAAGCTGGCGGAATCGTTCAATGCGATGGCGGACTCGCTGGAGGCGCACACGGCGAAACTGGCCCGCGCGACGGCTGAAAAAGAAGTGCTCGCGCGCGAGTTGGACATCGCGGCGGAGATTCAGAAGTCCCTGCTGCCGGAGGCGTGCCCCCGTGTTGAGAACTTCGACATCGCTGCGTCGAGCGTTCCTGCCCGGGAGGTGGGGGGCGACTTCTATGATTTCATTCGGTTGCCTGAAGGCCGGTGGGGAGTGGTCGTCGCTGACGTGTCGGGCAAGGGGGTGCCTGCGGCGCTTCTGATGGCGTTGTCGCGCAGCCTGATCCGGGCGTATTCGCAGGACAACCCGTCGATCCTGAGAGCGATGAGGACGGCGAACCGGTTCCTGCTTGAGGATGTCCGCTCGGGCATGTTTGTGACGTGTTTCTACGGGGTGATGGATCCGGTGCGGCGGAGTTTCACGTACGTGAACGCCGGGCACAACCCGCCGGTCGTCGCCACGGGAGGGGACATCGTCATTCTTCCCGCGAGCGGCACGCCGCTCGGGGTGATGGAAGAGTCCGGTATACGCGAGGAGACCTGCCAGTTGCATCCCGGCAACATCGTGATCATGTACACTGACGGTATCACGGAGGCGATGAATGAGTACGGGGAGCAGTTCGGGACGACCCGGCTGGAGGACATAGCCCGTAACTCGAGCAGATTCACGGCTGCGGAGATTTCAGAACGCCTGCTGACGGCGGTGCGGACGTTCACGATGGGGCAGAGCCAGTTCGATGATATGACGGCGGTGGTGTTGAAGGTTTCGTAGACGCGGTCCGCCTGAGCAGCGAGAAGCGGCCGCAAAGGGGGCGGCGGGGCTTGAGTCGGGGCGGGGTTTCGGGTAGAATATGCCGCCAGAGAGGCCGGGCAGAGCATTTTCATGGAGGGGCAGATGGCGGACTTTAGCGTCGAGTCAAGGGCCTTGGAAGTTTCCGGCCGGAAGGTCCTGGTGTTTGCCGTGACGGGCAGCGTGGATGCGTCGGCGGTGAAGGATCTGGACGACGCCTTCACGGTCGCACTGCGGGACGGAACGAAGTGTCTGGTTCTGGACATGTCCCGCATGGATTACATCAGCAGCGCGGGACTGCGGCTGCTGCTCAGGTTTCGCAAGACTGCTGGCGAGGCGGGCGGGGTGCTTAAGGTCGCCGCTCTGCACCGGGAGATCCGGCAGAACGTCTTCGACGCGCTGGGGTTCTCGCGGCTCATCGAGGTTCACGGAACGGTTGAGGAAGCCGTGCAGTCCCTCTCGACGGACGACAAATCGACGGCAGTCTGACTGTCTATACGGGGAAGTGGGCCACGGAATTGTCGATCACCCGGCCGAAGTGCTGAACCACGGCGGGGTCGAACTGTTTCCACCTGCCTTTTTCCAGTTCGTTCATGGCTTCCTGATGTGACATGGCGGCGCGGTATGGCCGCTCGGAGGTCATTGCGTCGTAGCAGTCGGCGACGCTGAGGATCCGTGTCAGGAACGGGATTTCTTCTCCTTTGAGGCCGTCGGGGTAGCCGGAGCCGTCCCAGTGCTCGTGATGGTGGCGGACGATGGGCTTCACCGGGTCGAGGAAGCCCAGTGATTGGACAATGCGTTCGCCTTTCACGGGATGGTCTCGGATCGTCAGCCACTCGTCCTCGGACAGGTCGCTGTTCTTGTGGAGGGTAGACTCGCTGATTCCGAGCTTTCCGATGTCGTGGAGGCGGCCGGCGTAGCGGAGGTTGTCGAGGCTGGCCTGCGAGACTCTGAGGGTTTTGGCCACGCGAACGGCGTAGTCCGTCACGCGGGAGGAGTGGCCGCTGGTGTATGGGTCTCGCGCTTCGAGGCTTTCGGCCAAGGCTTGGACTGCGCTGAGGCAGTTCATCTGGATCGTGTCGTAGAGGCCGGCGTTCTCGATGGCGACGGCGATCTGGCCGGCGATTGCGAGGACGAAGTCGCGGTCATGTTCGGTGAAGGGCTCGCCGGTGCTCTTGCCGGTCAGGTTGAGAACACCGAGGGTCCGCTCTTGAAGGACGAGCGGCACGCACATGAATGACTTGCCCTGGTACTGTTTTGAGAACTCTGTGACGAATGCGGGGCTGGTGTCCACGTCGGAGACGAGGAGGCTCTCTTTGTATTCGGCGACCCATCCGGCGACGCCGTCGCCGAGGCGCCGCTCTCTTCCCATTACCTTGTCGCTGCGCGGGCCGTAGCTGGCCTTGACCATGAGGTGCTGCCCGTCCGGCTGCATGAGCATGATGGAGCTGTTTTCGACGTGCATTTCGCGGCCCAGCAGGCGGAGGCAGAAGTCGAGCAGACGGTCGAGGTCCAGGATGGACGTGACGGCCTTGGTCACTTTCATGATGGTGCTGAGCTGCTGGACGCGGTGCTCGAGGCGGCGGTTGGTGGCAAGCAGGCTCTCGCTGGTCCGCGCGACCTCGTGTTTCAGTTCGTTCTTGTGGCGCCTGAGTTCCTCGTTCGCGCTCTTGAGCATCTCGACCAGGTCCTGGTTGCGGCGGCGCAGTTGCCTGGCCTCGATGCCGCGGCTGACGACCTTGCGGAGTTCCTCGATGTTGAAGGGCTTGGTCACGTAGTCGTCGGCTCCGTGACGCAGCGCCTCGACGGCGGTTTCGACGGTGGCATAGCCCGTGACGAGGACGGCGGCGGTGTTGGGGGAGATGGTCTTGATGGAGCGGATGAGTTCAATCCCGCTGATTCCTGGCATTTTGAGGTCGGATATGACCATGTCATAGGCGGCAGCGTTGGCTTTTGCCAGCGCTTCCTGGCCGTTTGCGCAGGTGTCGATGAGGTAGTTCTGGCGGGAGAGGAGCTCCTGCAAGAGGCGGCAGATGTTGGGCTCGTCGTCCACGACCAGGATCCGGGGTTTGTGTTCGGAAGCGTCCGGCATGGTTGTCTCCGATCTGATGCCCTACGTGCACAGAGGCAGTTCGACAACGAACGTCGTTCCGGAGCCCTTCTGGCTGGTGACACTGATGGTGCCGCCGAAGCCCTTGATGATGCCGTACGACGTGGCGAGCCCCAGTCCCACTTGTCCGTTGTTGGCACCGGTATAGAAGGGCTCGAAGATTCTGTCGAGCTTGTCGGGTGGGATGCCCGGGCCCGTGTCGCTGAAGCGGATGACTGCATGGCCGTTTCCGTTTTGCGCGGTCTCGACGGAGAGGATGCCGCCGTTGCGCATGGCCTGGCGTGCGTTGACGGCGATGTTCTGGCAGGCGAGCTTGAGGGCCTCTTCGTCGGCCATGACGGGCTGGAGGCCCGGCTGATAGCTGCGCTCCACCTGGACCTTGTCGCTCTGTTCGGCGGCCGCGGCGAGAAGCAGGGCGGCGTCCACCGCGCGGTTCAGGTCGACGGGCTTCGGCTCGATGTTTCCGTTGCCGGAGAAGAGGAGCAGGTTTCTGACGATGTCGGCGATGCGGTTGCACTCCCGGAGCATGGTGGGCAAGACGCTGGTCTGGTTGGGCTCGATCTTCGAGCAGAGGATTTGGAGGTATCCGATGACGGTGGTGAGGGGGTTGTTGATGTTGTGGGCTACGCCTGCGGCGAACTCGCCCAGCCATCGGAACTTTTGGTCGACGCTGATCTTCTCGACCGCGGCGGATTTCCGTTTCCTGAGAAGGGCGCGGATTTCGTCCGCGTCGGCGGGCAGGCCGATGATGGCGTCGGAGCCGAGGTTCAGCATCCTGGCGGTCCGGCTGCGTGCGGAGGCGGAGACGGCCGCCAGAATCAGGGTGCGAGGGCACACCTCCTTCAACGCCTCGAATACTTCGAGCATCTGGTCGTCGAGCCTGCTGGCGTCGATGACGACCACATGCGGCGGGGAGGCCGCACAGGCGGTGAGCGCCTTGAACGGGCTGACGATGCATCGGACGTCGCGGCCTTCTTGTTCCAGGGCGTCGATGGCGGCGAAGAGTGCGTCGGCGTCCGGGCCCACGAACAACATTTTGAGCGCCTCTTGTTCCACGATTCGGTCACCTTTCTTCGCGGGGGATTGCCGGCAGTTCCGCCATGATGGTTTCCTCCGGCTCGGTCAGCGGACGGGCGTCGAGCATCTCGACTGCGGTGTTTCCAAGTGAAATCTGTTGCGTCTGAGCGGCCGGCAGGCGGACGAGGAAGGTGGACCCCTCGCCCGGGCGGCTGGAGACGCTCAGCGTGCCGCGGTGGTCTCTTACGATGTTTCGGCAGAGGAAGAGGCCGACCCCTGAGCCGCCATTGTCGCTTTTCGTTGTGAAGAAGGGGTCGAAGATGCGTTGAGCGATTTCGGATGTCATGCCGCAGCCGGTATCTGTGAAGGAGATTTCGGCGCCGCCATCGGCTCCGACCTGGGTTTGGACGGTCAGTCTGCCGCCGTTGGGCATGGCGTGCCGGGCGTTCACCACGATGTTCAGGAACACCTGCCTGAGCTGGTTGGGATCGCCGATGACGGGGGGGATGCCGGCGCAGTGTTCGGTCAGGAGTTCGATGTTGTCGCTCCGCATCTGATACTCGACCAGGGCGAGGACGTCGGAGAGGAGCGTGTCGGCGTGCACGAGCGTGTCTTCCGACGGGGCCCGCCGGCCGAAGCTGAGGAGGTGCTGCACGATGTTCGCAATGCGTGTGGCCTCGGCGCTGATGAGTTGCAGCGGGGCTCGGCGCCGGTCGTCCGGTTCGGTCTCGGCCAGCAGAATCTGCAGCCAGCCGGAGACCGTTGTGAGCGGATTGTTGATCTCGTGAGCCACTCCGGCCGCGATCTGGCCCAGTGCGATCATCCGCTCGTGATAGATCAGTTCATCCACGGCAGAGGGATTTCCGATGGCCTCGACGAGGATGAAGTGCCCGCCGCCTGTGCCGGGCAGGGGCGTCGCCGCCCACTTCCGGACCCGGTACGCGGGGCCGTCCTTGTCCGTGCTGATGAAGAAGAACGTGTCCGTCGACGACTGGGACTCGATCTCAATCTGCTCGAATTCTGGAAAAAGCTCGCGCCAGTCCTGGCCGACCAGCTTGTTGACGTTCAACCGATGCGAGCCGGGATGCTCCGTCGCGTAGAGCGTTCTCTCCGTATTGTCAACGAACAATGCGGCCTGAAGATGCGTGGCCGAGATGTCCGGCGGCTCGTATTCTGGTAACTGTTGTGGCGCCATGCTGTTAGCGATCCAGCCTCATTCCGGCCGTTCTTGGAAGGTGCACATATGATGCACCTTCACTTATCATGAATATCGACATGTGGCGTGAAAACCTTTAACGCCAAGATGGCCGGGAGCGAAGGTTGGCTTGATTGGTCGCGTGTTCCGCTTATAATCTGAGGAGGCCAGTATCGGTGCAATCTTGCGGCGCCGGCGCTTCTGGACGCGTGACCGCCTGGCCGAGGTGCGGTGGCCGCGGCGTCACCGGTGCGGCAGGCGGAGTTGCGCGAGATGACGGGCTGCTGGCGGCGCACGGAGGGTGGGCGCACGGAGCGTGGGTCATGCCGCTGAAGGATGTTCGCCAGGTGCTCGGACGCATTTTCGAAATCCAGCGCTTCTCGATCCACGACGGCCCGGGGATCCGGACCACGGTGTTCCTCAAGGGCTGCCCGCTCCGCTGCCTCTGGTGCCACAATCCCGAAGGGATGGCTCCCGAGAAAGCCCTCTCGTTCGTGCCTGAGAAATGTATCGGCTGCGGCTATTGCTTTCGCGCGTGCGAGCGCGGCGCGCACAAGACGGCCGCCGAACCGGGCGCGGACGGCGCGGCGTCGGGCGGCAAGCACACGCTTGACCGCGAAGTCTGCGTTGTCTGCGGCGCCTGCACCGAGGAATGCTACGCGAAGGCCCTTGAGCTCGTCGGCCGCGATGTCACGGTGGAAGAGGCGCTCGACGACGTACTGCGTGATCGGCCGTTCTATGAGACTTCCGGCGGCGGCATGACGCTCTCCGGCGGCGAGCCGCTCATGCAGATCGAGTTCACCGAGGCGCTGCTCCGAGCGGCGAAGGGCGCCGGGCTGCACTGCGTGGTCGAGACGTGCGGCTTCGCCGGTCGTGACCGCTTCGAGCGCATTCTGCCGCATGTCGACCTGTTTCTTTACGACATCAAGGAGATGGACCCCGCCCGGCACCAGGAACTCACGGGGGTGCCTAACGGGCTGATTCTGGCAAATCTGAGATCGCTTCACGATGCGGGCGCCGCGGTCCTCGTCCGCCTGCCCATCATTCCCGGCCTGAACGACCGCGACGGGCATTTCCGGGCGCTCGCCGGGCTGGCCCGGTCGCTGCCGAACCTGCTCGGGTTTGAGGTGATGCCTTATCATCGGCTGGGCACAAGCAAGCTGAACCGGTTCGGTCTGGAGGACAAGCTTGGCGAGGTCCGGACGCCGGCGCCGGGGGACGTGGAAGGCTGGGTGAGCACGCTCCGCAGGCTTGGGGCGCACGTGATAAACGAAACCAGATAGATCTGAATATGTGTCCCTCTTTTGAGGGGTACGTGTGGTGAGTGGAACTGCGTCACCTCACCCGTGGTGAATGACGCTGACGTGCTCGCCGCGGAACTGGCGGATGGCGCCGCGTTCGAGGCGCAGGGCGAGGCCGAAGCGGACGTCGATGTCAATCACCGTGCCTTCGTAGATTCGGCCGTGCTCTTCGAGCTTCAGCCGCTGGCCCAGGGTGGCCGAGAGCTCCCGCCACCGCTGGTTGATGCTGTCGAAGTCGCCGTCCAGCTTGACCTGGTACCAGCGGTCGAGCTTCCGGAGCAGGGCTCTTGTCAGGGCGAGGCGGTCGAGGTCTTCGCCGGCCGCATCGGAGAGCGAGGTGGCCGCTTCTGCGACGTCCGTGGGCATGCTGGCGCGGTCGGCGCCGGTCCATGCGGCTACGTCGATGCCGATGCCGAGCACCAGCTCGCGGCGGCCAGCCTGGGCCTCGACCAGGATCCCGCCGACCTTCCTGTCCCCGATGAGGATGTCGTTGGGCCAGCGGATCATTGCGGGGAGCTGCGCGGCGGCGCGGATGGCATCGGCGGCGGCGAGCGCGCCGATGATGGTGGTCACGGGAACGATGCTATCGTGTTTGAGCGGGCGAAGCACGACCGACATCAAGATGCCCTTGCCGCGAGATGACCACCAGTTGCGGCCGAGCCGGCCGCGTCCGTGCGCCTGTTCCTCGGCGAAGACGACGGTGCCCTCGTCTGCACCGGCCTTTGCCAGTTCCCACGCCACGTCGTTGGTCGAGGTCACAAGGTCGTGGCAGTGAATTTCCCGCCCGACGATGTGGGTTCGGAGGCCACGGCGGAGCTTTTCGGGCAGGGAGGTCACGCGGGTCCTATTTCCAGAGCGATGTCGAGTGAGGGGACGGAATGTGTGATTGCCCCGACGGAAATCCAGTCGACTCCGATGCGTGCGACGGTGGCAATGTTCCTGAGCGTGATGCCGCCGGACGCCTCGATGATCGTTTGCGGAGCGACAGTGCGGATGGCCTGGACTGCGCGGCGCATGTGTGCCACGGACATGTTGTCGAGCATCACGATATCCGCTCCG
>CAYXNI010000066.1:0-2458 GCA_964466285.1 uncultured Planctomycetota bacterium
AAAGACCTGACACCAAGTGTATCGACAAGAAGGCCGCGAAACTTGAGCGCATTCCACTCTTGTCCAAAACAGCTTTTGAAAACTGGCAAATAGTCCGGTTCGGAGTAGGATGGTGAGTATGTCAAAAACACACCGGCAGTGCGTGTGCGCTGCTCCTACTCGCGAACCGGAGTGCCTGTATGAGTACCACAGCCAGTTGTTTTGCGCAAGTGCTTTCGCTGGTGGACCGCAACGACTTCGCACTGGCGGTCATCGACCGCCACGGGGAGCGCGGGTCGAAGGGTTTTTCCTGTTGGGATCAATTCGTCTCGATGCTGTTCTGTCAGATGGGCGGGGCGAATTCGCTCCGGGAGATTTGCGGCGGCCTGGCGACGGCCATGGGCAAGTTGGTCCACTTGGGGATGGAGCAGGCACCAGCACGCTCGACGCTGGCCTACGCGAACGAGCATCGGCCCTGGCAGATATACGAGGACATCTTCTACAGCGTCCTGGGGCGGTGCCAGACGCTCGCGGCGACGAAGAAGCGGAAGTTCCGGTTCAAGAATCCGCTGCACAGCATGGACGCGACAGTGATCGACTTGTGCCTGAAGACATTCGACTGGGCGCGGTTCCGCCGCACGAAAGGGGCCATCAAGCTGCATCTGCAACTGGACCATCAGGGATGTCTTCCGTGCTGGGCTCTCGTCACGGATGGGAAGACTCACGAGGTGAAGGTCGCCCAGCAGCTTTCCTTCGCCCCGGGCACGATTGTGGCGATGGACCGGGGCTACAACGACTACCGCCTCTTTTCCACGTGGACGGAGGCGGGCGTGTTCTTCGTCACGCGGGCGAAGGACAACATGGTGTACGAGGTCGTCGAGGAGCGCGACGTGCCGATGCGGAGCAACGTCCTCTCCGACGAGACGATCCGCCTGACCGGCGTCGGGGCGGAGCAGAAGTGCCCGCATCTTCTGCGCCAGATCGTCGTCTGGGACGAGGAGAACGCACGGGAGATCGTCCTGTTGACGAACATCTTCCACCTTGCGGCGAGCACGGTGGCGGCGATCTACAAGGAGCGGTGGCAGATCGAACTGTTCTTCAAGGCTCTCAAGCAATACCTGAAGGTGAAGACCTTCGTGGGCACGAGCGAGAACGCCGTGAAGACACAAATCTGGGTCGCCCTCATTGCCATCCTGCTGCTCAAGTTCCTGCAGTTGCGGTCGTCGTGGACGTGGAGCCTGTCGAACCTCGCGGCGCTGCTGCGGTTCAACCTGCTGACCTACCGCGACCTGTGGGCGTGGCTCGACGCCCCTTTTCACATCCCCATCCTCGAACCGCAGCTCGAACAACTCGAATTGTTCGGGACCTGAGTTTAGGACAGCAGAAGGCGCAGCCTCAACCGACACAGATGTCCAAACCAGTCCCAAACGCCCCTTGTGGGCCTCTACGCGAGGCCCGGTCGTTCAAATCCCAATTATTTTGGACAGCAGTGAATACTGCTGTAGAAAAACGGCTCGTAATAACTTTCGCCTCTCATTTGTGAACCTCCTGTGTGAATCCAACGATTGGCTCTGGCGCAGGGTACCCCCCGTCGCCAGCAGCCACAGGTTGGAAGCTGCCTTTCATGATGAAATCTCAAAACCTTTGATCCAGGACGCGAAGTGAAGGATGAAGCTCGAAAACCAGAATGGTGTAAATCCCAGAATCATGCCAATGACCCCAAGAAACCGTGGCTTCTCCTTCAGAATGGAGGCGATGCCGACAGGGACACAGACCACGAAAGTGCACAACGTAATGATGAACCCCATAACGGCCCAGGCCATGGGCCGAATGTGACTGCCCGCTGGAACAAAGAAGAATTGAACGGAGAAGGCGAGGGCAAGAACGTGAGCAGCCACGCCGACACCGATGGCGCAAAAGGCTAGTCGGTGACGCTGGAGCATTCCTCCTTTCCAGTCCTGAATCGGCAGTGTGAGAATCGTCCCCATCAATCCAGCAAGGAGAAGAGGGATACCATATAACCAGCCAAAATCGAGGAACCTTTTCAACTGGAGCACGATGGGAGACAGAGCGCGAAAGACGCCGTCAGTCCGATACGCTCCGGCGTTGTCGTAGATCAGCGGGTCGAGGATGTCAGCCCAAAACATGCCGGAAATGAGGAAGATGCCTGCCAGCGTAGCCGCTACTGCCAAGATGCGCCATGTTTGTCTTCTCTTCATCTTCAATTCCAACTACGTCTTACACGGTTTCTACATAAAACCTTCAGATGGCTGACACAGCCATCTTATACAGGCGTTGTGTGCGGCATGCAAGTCTTCTGGTGTCGGCGCGTCAGATGCGATTTCCGTCGCCTCCTGAAGGCTTACATGGTTTTCTGTGAGGACGCATGCCGTTCGCCTGCATCATAATCGGTCAACGGTGCCGAACTCCGGGGGAAACTCCACCACTATTATAGCTGCGCGAGAGGCGGATTCGTGCG
>CAYXNI010000066.1:2558-9274 GCA_964466285.1 uncultured Planctomycetota bacterium
GAGCTTGACGGGGATGGGGAGGGGCAGTATAGTCTACGCGGATGGTTGCCGTGAGTGTTCCTGTGAGGGGTGCGATGGAAAAGAAGGCGAAAAAGATGAAGAAGATCGTGCTGGCGTACTCGGGCGGGCTCGATACGTCGGTCATCCTCCGGTGGCTGATCGAGACGTACGGGGCCGAGGTGATCGCGTACGCGGCGGACGTCGGCCAGGGCGACGAACTCGCGCCCGTGAAGGACAAGGCGATGAAGACCGGCGCGAGTAAGGTCTATATCGAGGATTTGCGCGAGGAGTTCGTGCGGGACTTCGTCTTTCCGGCGCTGCGGGCGAATGCGGTGTACGAGGGGTCTTACCTGCTGGGCACGTCGCTGGCGCGGCCGCTCATTGCGAAGCGTCAGATCGAGATTGCGGAGCTGGAGGGCGCCGACGCGGTCGCGCACGGCGCCACGGGCAAGGGGAACGACCAGGTGCGGTTCGAGCTGACCTGCTACGCGCTGAAGCCGGACATCAGGATCATCGCGCCGTGGCGCGAATGGGATTTCAAGTCGCGCACGGACCTCATCAACTACGCGAAGAAGCACGGGATCGCGGTGCCGGTGACGGCGAAGAAGCCGTTCAGCAGCGACCGGAACCTGCTGCACATCAGCTTCGAGGGCGGGGTGCTGGAGGACCCGTGGGCCGAGCCGCCGAAGGAGACGTACGTGCTGGCAGTTCCGCCCGAGAAGGCTCCGGACAAGGCGACGTACGTGGAGATCGATTTCGAGCGCGGCACGCCGGTGGCGGTCGATGGCGAGAAGCTGTCCCCTGCCCTTCTGCTCGCGCGGCTGAACGAGCTGGGCGGAGCGAACGGTGTCGGCCGCGTGGACATGGTCGAGAACCGGTTCGTCGGGATGAAGAGCCGAGGCGTGTATGAGACGCCGGGCGGCACGATCCTTCACGCGGCGCACCGCGCGGTCGAGTCGATCACGATGGACCGCGAGGTGATGCACATCCGTGACTCGATGATCCCGCGGTACGCGGAGTTGGTGTACTACGGCTTCTGGTACTCGCCGGAGATGAAGCTCTTGCAGACGATGGTGGACGAGAGCCAGGCGAGCGTGACGGGGACGGCCCGGCTGAAGCTGTACAAGGGGGGCGTCATGGTGGTCGGGCGGAAGTCCGAGCAATCGCTCTATAACCCCGAGTTCGCGACGTTCGAGAAGGACATGGTGTACGACCAGGCGGACGCCACGGGGTTCATCAAGCTTAACGCACTTCGGCTTCGCATCCGGAGCCTGATGAAGGGCTGATCTTTCCAGGAACACAGACAGGAAGTGGAGACGCACATGGCAAAAGCGAAACTCGGCCTGATGGCAGGCGTCGGGCCGGACCTGACCGAGACGTTCAAGCGCATCCTGAGCTTCGGCATCCCGACGTGTCAGCTGCATTGCGGCTCGGAACACGTAGACGAGATGTTCAACCCCAAGAAGGTGAAGGCGGCCATCGCAGAGACGGGGATGGAGATCAGCGCCATCACCGCCGGCTTCAACGGCCAGCATTACGACAACTTGAATGGCCCCGCCACACTCGGGCTCGTTCCGCCCGGCCTGCGCCCGGCCCGGGTGGCCCTGATGAAGCACTTCTCCGACGTGGTCAGCGAGGTCGGCATCCGGGACGTCGTCTGCCACATCGGATTCATCCCGGACGACGACCGCAGCGAAGTCTACAAGTCATTTATCGACATGATGCAGGACGTGTGCAACTACCTGAAGAAGAACGGCCAGAACGCGCTGGTCGAGACCGGCTGCGAGCTGCCGTCGACATTGCGGCGCGCCATCAACGACGCCGGCACCGGAAACCTGTTCGTGAACTTCGACACCGCGAACGTGATCCTGTACGGCATGGCCAACCCGATCGATTGCGTCGAGCTGTTCGGCGAGTACATTCTCGGGTGCCACATGAAAGACGGCGTGTGGCCGAACCGGGACGAGGCGCTTGGCCGTGAGGTTCCGCTGGGCGAAGGCAAGGTCAACTTCCCCATCGTCGTCCGCCGGATGAAGGAGAAGGGATTCAAGGGGCCGTTCACAATCGAGCGCGAGGTCAGCGGCGCGGCGCAGGCGGAGGGAATCCGCAAGGCCATCGCGCTGCTTGCCCCGCTCATCTAGAAAGGGTTGTCCCGGCGGTCGCGCCACGGATATAATGGGCGGCATGGTCGCCCAACAGCAGAATTGGAGGGTACGAATATGGCACTCGAGGTCACAGACGCCAGCTTTGATGAGACCGTAAAAACGGGCGTTACGCTTGTCGATTTCTGGGCATCGTGGTGCGGACCCTGCCAGATGCAGGGGCCGATCGTCGACCGGCTCGCCACGGCGTACGAGCGCAAGGCCAAGGTCTGCAAGCTGAACGTGGACGACAGCTCGGAGACCGCCGCGCGGTTCGGTGTGATGAGCATCCCGACGCTGATCATCTTCAAGGACGGCGAGAAGGTGCAGCAGTTCGTCGGCGTGCAGAGCGAGGGAAAGCTCAAGGCCGCCCTCGACGCGGCGCTGAAGTAGCCGAGCCCGTGTTCTTGCGACCGCAGAGGCGCAGTATGTGGAGGGGCGGCAAAGTCTTCCTGAGGCACATGCTGGATATTGCGCTGACGCGATAGGAAGTGGAGGCCGCGAATGATCACCAGGAACCTCTCGGTGCCAACAGCCGCGATCGCGCGGTTGTGCCGGCGCTACCAGGTCGCAGAGCTGGCGCTCTTCGGCTCCGCGCTCAGCGACGGATTCCGCCCGGACAGCGACGTGGATTTTCTGGTAGTGTTCAAGAACGACGACTATGGCCCCTGGATGAGCAAGCTGACCGATCTGGAGCAGGAACTGAGCGCTCTGTTGGGGCGCAAAGTCGACTTGGTGCCAAAGAGAATGCTCAAGTGGGTGATCCGGGACCGCGTGTTGGCCAGCGCCGAGGTGGTGTATGAGGACCGATGATCTCTATCTTGTCGACATGGTTGAGGCGGCGCAAGCCATCGAGTCTTTCGTCGGCCAGGAGACAGTGGACAGATTCGTGCGGGACGCGGTGACGTGCAGCGCGGTCCTCTGGAAACTGATGATCGTCGGCGAGGCGGCGACAAAGCTCTCGGCGGAAACCAAGGCCCTGTTTACCGATATCCCGTGGGATCAAATCCGGGGACTGCGCAACCGGATGGTGCACGGCTACTTCACCCTCGACTGGTCCACTTTGTGGGACCTCGTGACAACAGCCATTCCTGCCCTGCGCGAGCAGGCAGAGCGGGCTCTCGCCGCACAATTCCCTGAGACATATCGCAGATTGCAGGAGAGAAGAGCCGATGGCTCGTGACAGACGCGGGCTCGTCGGCCAGAATACCCCCGAACGCAGGAGCCAGGAGGTCCCTTGATCGATTCGTTGATCCCCTACCTCGAGCAAGCGGCCGAGTTCGGAACGACTTGGGGGCCGCTGATCGTGATCTTCTTCATGACCATCGAAAGCTCCTTCATCCCCTTCCCCAGCGAGATGGTCATGCCGCCCGCCGGCTTCCTGGCGGCGCGGGGCGAATTCTTCCCCGCCGAGTCGGGCTGGATCGCGCTGGTTGTCGCCGTGCTATGCGGGGTTTTCGGCTCAATTCTCGGGGCATACATCAACTACTGCCTGGCGCTGTGGCTGGGCCGGCCGTTCCTTCACCGGTGGGGCAAGTACTTCTTTCTCCCGCAGGACAAGCTCAACCGCGCCGAAGAGGTGTTCCGGGAGTACGGCGACGTCACGACGTTTGTGTGCCGCCTGCTTCCGGTGATCCGGCAGCTGATCTCGCTTCCCGCGGGCGCCGCCAAGATGAAGTTCGGCCGCTTCACGTTCTTCACGACGGCCGGGGCGGGCCTGTGGGTCCTGTTCCTTGCCGTGACCGGCTACATCGTCGGACGGCAGACGCTGACGGAGGCGGGCGGGAAAATGGACTACCGGGAACTGGTCCACCGCGGCACGGCTATGGCACAGCAGAACCTGCCGTGGATCGTGCTCGGCTGCGCCGCGATCGTGGCCGTGTGGGTCTGGGTGCATCGGCTGGTGATGAACCGGCCTGTCCGCGCGAAGCAGGCTCCCCTCAAGAACGATGAAGCCTAGACCGCGCACGTGCGGCGCTCACGGCTCCGTAACCCGCCTGACCGACTCAAGAAGGATGTCGAGCATGCGGTCGAGTTCGCCGGGCGAGATGCAGAGCGGCGGCATGATCACGATGACGTTGCCGAGCGGGCGTGTGAGGAGGCCGCTCTTTCGGGCGGCTTTCGTCACCCTGGCCCCTATTTCCGCAACCGGCGGGTACTCCGCCTTGCTGTCCCGATCCTGAACGAGTTCGATGCCGGCGATGAGCCCACGCTGCCTCACGTCGCCCACATGCCCAAGCGTTCGGAACTGTCCGAGCCGCCGTGCCAGTTGAGCGATGCGCGGCTGAATCGCCTCGATGACGCGGTCGTTCTCGAAGATGTCGAGCGAGGCCAGCGCAGCGGCGCAGGCGAGGGCGTTGCCGGTGTACGTGTGGCCGTGGAAGAAGGTCTTGAAGTCCGCATACTCGCCCAGAAAGGCCGAGTACACCTCGTCCGTTGCCAGGGTGGCGGCGAGCGGCAGGTAGCCGCCGGTCAGCCCTTTCGCGACGGCCATGAGGTCGGGGCTCACGCCCTCGTGTTCGCAGGCGAACATGCTGCCGGTGCGTCCGAAGCCCACGGCCACCTCGTCGCAGATCAGGAGCGTGCCGTACCGGTCGCACAGCCTGCGCACTCCGGCCAGGTAGCCCGCGGGATGGACGATGATTCCGCCGGCGCCCTGGACCAGGGGCTCGACCACAACGGCGATCACTTCCCCAGTGTGCCGGCTCAGAACCTCTTCCATCCTGCCGAGGCAAGCCATCGAACAGGACTCGGGCGTTTTCCCCAACGGGCAGCGGTAGCAGTACGGCGCCGGTGCGCGCAGTGTCTCGAACAGGAGCGGCCCGTACATGCTGTGGAAGAGCGGGATGCCGCCGAGGCTGACGGCGCCGATGGTGTCGCCATGATAGCCGAGGTCGAGCGCCAGGAACTTCGTGCGGCGTTCGGCGCCCTGAGGCCGCTGCCGCCAGAACTGGAAGGCGATCTTGATGGCGATCTCCATCGCCTCTGATCCGCTGTCCGAATAGAACACCTTGCTCAGCGGCCTGGGTGCGAGCCGGACGAGACGCTCGGCGAGCTCGATGGCAGGTGGGCCGCTCGAGCCGAGCATCGTCGAGTGGGCGATGCGGCCGAGCTGGTCGCGGATCGCCCGGTCGATCTCCGGACGCCGGTGTCCGTGGATGTTGCACCAGAGCGAGGCGACGCCGTCGATGTACTCGTTCCCGTCGGTATCGTACAGCCTCGCTCCCTCGCCGCGCTCGATGATGAGCGGCGGTTCCTCCTTCGCCCAATCCTTCATCTGTGTGAAGGGATGCCAGAAATACTTCCTGTCTTTGTCGGCGAGTTCCTGCGTTCGGCTCATGAGCTGCCCGTCAGTGGCAAGTGGGTTTGGCTAGAGAGCATCCTCAACCGCCTTTGAGCGCGGCTTGTCATTGGGCTTGCTCGGTGCTTTCATGGCAGGCCCCTGCATGTGGTGAGGCAGGGCCCGTTGCTCGAGGGGCTCGTGCGCCGGCGCCCCATCCGCCGGCGAGGAGGTCTCGGCAGCCGTGTCTCGCCTCGGCCCGCCTTCAACACCTTCGCCAGTCCGCTTCGCCGGGTGCGAGGCCATCGCAAAATCGACCAGGTTCGGGACAGTCCCGACCACGGACAGGTCCGACGCGCCCATCGAGATACTGATAGCCACCATTGCCGGGCGAGCACCGTAGCGGCGTTCCTGAGCGTCCCGGTTCTCCTGGACGACCAGAAGCAAGGACGACTTCCCCGGCAGGTTCCTCATTGCTTCCTGAAAGACCGGATTGTTCGCCAGGTTCTTCTGCGACGAGACCGCCTTTATGACCTCGAACAGCCGCGCGCTGCTCCGGCTGAGGAGAAGGATATTGTCAAGAAACGCGTACGCAACCGGACGATCGCCGGGCAGTTCGAGGGCAGTGACCTTGTCCCGCGTGATGTCCTTCGGTTCCACCCCGAATAACTTCTTCAACACGCGGGGAGTTATCAAACCCGCGACAACGCGGTCGATGACCGGGATGATCAGGCCGTCCAGCGTCAGGTCCGGAGTTGTCCACACCGCCGCGATCTCGTCATTCACAATCGGAACAAGCTGTTCGCCCACGGCCGGCCCGGGGTCCTTGCCCCGCTCGAAATTGCGGATGAGGTCGGACAGCGTATTCCCCTCCGGCGTCTTGTAACGGGCGTCCGCGGCCTCGATCAGTTGAGCGTAGGACGAGACAAGGTTCGAGAGCGAAAGGCACAGGAACACGTTCGCGTCCTGCGGTGCAAACCGGGGGGTCGTAACGGCGCGCGGCTTCAGGCGCAGCTTCTCGCCCGCGCGGATACGGCCCGATCCGCGGAGCACCAACCGGGAGCCCGCCAGCTCCACGAATCCTGCAAGATGATCCACCTCCGGCGCGAAATTCGCGGCAACACGGACCTTCGCCATCGGGAACGGACCAACGGCGCCCGTCGTGTCAAACTCGCGGAGCGAACGGCCCGTCGCGTAGAACCACGCCCGCCCCTTGCGGCAGTTATCCTTTCGCGCCTCGACGAACTCGGGCACACGCCGCAGCGAGTTTTCGCCGTGGCTCAGGAAGCTTTGGG
>CAYXNI010000067.1:0-9233 GCA_964466285.1 uncultured Planctomycetota bacterium
CGCCACCTGGTTAACGGCCTGGAAGTCGTCGGGTGAGGTGATGGGGAAGCCAGCCTCGATCACGTCGACGCGGAGGAGTTCGAGGGCGTGTGCGATCTCGATCTTTTCCGGCGTATTGAGGCTGGCGCCCGGCGACTGCTCGCCGTCCCTGAGCGTGGTGTCGAAGATGATGACGCGATCAGTTTCCATTCTGGTTTGGCTCCGATTCTGCGGGGTCTTTTCGGGGAATCTCATCGTCTGGTTTCTTTGGGGGCGCGGGTGCCGGCGCTTCTGCGGCAGGAGGCTTGGCCTCGGCTGGCGGAGCTTCCGCCCTCTTCTCCGCCGGCGGCTTTGCTTCAGGGGGTTTCTCGAAGAGTACGTAGCCCAAGTTGATGCGGCCGCGCTCGAGGTCAACGATGCGGGTCCATGAGGAGATTTGCGGGGCGTCGCCGGCGTAACGGAATCGGACGATTCGTACGGCCCAGATTTGGCCGGGCAGCTCTTCGGGTTTCACGCTGAACGCCGCGAGGGGAATGGCGAACTCGGCGGTCCACGAGTCTTTGCCGATAACGGCGGCGGCTTTCAGGTTTGAACTCCACTCGGTGGCGCCGGCCAGGGAATCGAAGACGGTGCCGGCCGGGGTGACGGCGAACATGTATTGCAGGGGCGTGGCTGCCTTCCAGTCGGGCACCAGTTCGACCATCACGTGATCGCTTGCGCTAACCGCGGCTGCGGGGCCGGACGCGGTTTTCATTTTGTCGGGACTGGGCTCGGCCGCGCGGATGGCGATATGCAGGTCGCTCTGGTCGTACGTCGCGTGGACGGTGGTCCCTGGCGAGACCGGTTCGCCGGCCAGGTCCGCGAAGGGGATTTCCAGCTCGGCCCCTTTCCATGTGGGGTCGTCGAGCTTGCCGTCGACCGTGGGCGGCTGGCTGACGCGGCGGATGACTCCGCGGCTGGTGTACTTGAGGACCACCCACTCACGCCACTCTTTGGTGGCGTACTCAGGCTCCGGGAGCGGCCAGGCCGCGGGCTCCGGGAGCGGCTTGTACCAGGGCGGCGGCAGGACGTTCGTGTCCGGCTTGATCTCCGTGTCAAGCTTGGGCCAGACAGGCGGCGAGGCGGGTGGAGTAGAGCGGCATCCGGCCGCCAGGGCCAGGCAACATATTGCAGATGCTACGATCCTGCTCATAAGTGGTCCTTTCTCGTCAAGCGAATAGGGACTCTCGGTCCCTGACGTGGCTGAGAGATTCTACAATTCCGCAGGCCAAAGTGTCAAATCATAGTGGGAACAAATGCGGAGCAGGAACAAATGAGACTGTTTTCCCTTTGCCGGCCAGTGCGGTGCCTATAGAATATGAAATACGTCTGCTGCCGGTCTGCGGCAGCGGAGGGCCGCTTGCTCCGGGGTATGCCATGGGTTCTCTGAACGATCTCCGAAAAAGACTGGAGGAGCTGAACCGGAAGCCGCTGCCTGATGTCCGGGCGACGAAGGGGGCCAGGAAGGCACCGGTGGCGGACGGGCTGGGCGATCTGCGGCGGAAGATGGCGAAGCGCCGGGCGGCGAAGCGCCGGGCGACGCCTGTCCGGATGCCCGACGCTCCAGCCGCGCCGCGGCTGTCCCCGATCCTTTATCGGCGCGATCTGCCGAGGGCGGAACAAAAGGCGGCGCCCGCCATGTCGGAGTCGCCGGTCGAGCTGGTCTCGGCGGTGAGCGGGACGGAAGTGCGTTGTCCGCGCTGGGGCAAGGCGTTCCTGGTGGCGCACCAGGTGCGTGAGTTGGAGGACGAGGCGGCGGCGCTGTGCGAGGGGTTCCGCCGGGCGCTGGTGCGCGGCAGCTCGAACGTGCGGCGGTGGCTGGCGGCGCTGTGCGAGGTCGAGGAGCTGGAGCTGCGGGACATGATGTTCGTCGACCTGGAGACGACGGGGCTTTCGTGCACGCCGCTTTTCCTGATCGGGACGATGGTGTGGGAGGACGCGGGGCTGGTGGTCCGGCAGTATTTCGCCCGTAATTATGCGGAGGAGGCGGCGGTGATCTCGTTGTTCCTCGACCGGATGGCCGAGAAGAAGGTGCTGGTGTCGTTCAACGGGAAGACGTTCGACCTGCCGTACGTGCGGGTGCGGGCGGTTGCGAACGCGATTCCTTTTGCGGTGGACGCGCGCCACCTCGACCTGTTGCAGGTTAGCCGGCGGGTGTGGAAGGGGAAGGTGCCGAATTGCCGGCTGCAGACGCTGGAGCGGTGCGTGTGCGGGCGGACGCGGTTCGGGGACATCCCCGGCAGCGAGATTCCGCAGGCGTATCACGATTTTGTGCGGACGGCGGACGCGCGGGTGATGGTCGAGGTGCTGCGGCACAACATGCTGGACCTGGTGACGCTGGCGGACTTGATGGTTCGGCTTCCGGCGCCGGGGTGAAAGCGCCGGGCAATGTTCACCACGAAAGACCCAACGCGGCCACAGGCGGCAACCAAAGAAGGCGGGCAGGATTCATGTGACATCCACCCGTTTGTGTGGTATATATGCTGTGTCTGTGTCCTATATATAGGAGCCGGCCTTGGACGTCGAAGCGTTTCTTAACGAGGTTCGGTCGTCGCCGGACTACAAGGGTCAGGCGGTGTATGTCCGCGAGGTGGAGGTGCGCGAGGCTCGGTTCGCGGACACGGCCCGGCCGCTCTTGGAACCGGTCAGGAGGATGCTTGCCGGGCGCGGGATCGAGCGGTTGTACACGCACCAGGCGGAGGCGGTGGATCGGGTCCGCGAGGGGCGGAATGTGCTGGTCGCGACGGGGACGGCGTCGGGGAAGAGCCTGTGCTACGTGATTCCGATCCTCGAGATGCTGGCTGGGGGAGAGAAGAATTCACCACGGATAAGCACGGATGAACACAGACAAGACGGAGAAGACGGAGAAGGGGGAAGAGACGCAGAAGACAGAGGGTGTGCGAATCGCACGAATGAGATGCATCCCTCAGCGCGAAGACAAGGAAAGAAGGGGGAGGATGGGCGGCAACGCGGGCGGGGCACGGCGCTGCTGCTGTTTCCGACGAAGGCGCTGTGCCAGGACCAGTTCAAGAACTTCTCCGAGGCGCTGAAGGCGGCAGGGCTCGATGACGTGCTGGCGGGTGTGTACGACGGGGACACACCGTCGGCCGTGCGGCGGAAGCTGCGCGACCGGGCGTCGGTGGTCTTCACGAACCCGGACATGCTGCACTCGGCGCTGATGCCGGAGCACGGGCGGTGGGCGAACTTCCTGTCGCGGCTCAAGCTGCTCGTGATCGACGAACTGCACGTGTACAACGGGATGTTCGGGTCGAACGCGGCGAACTTGTTCCGGCGGTTCTTCCGGGTGTGCGGGCACTACGGGGCGAAGCCGCAGGTCGTGTCGTGCACGGCGACGATCGGGAACCCGAGGGAGTTGGCGGAGCGGCTGCTGGGGGAGCCGGTGACGCTGGTTGAGAACGACGGGAGCCCGCGGGGGCGGCGGACGTACGTGTTCTGGAACCCGCCGCGTGTTCGCGGAGGCGACTGGCGGTCGCGGCGGAGCGCGAACGTGGAGGCGCACGAACTGATGGCGATGCTCGTGCAGCGCGGGGTGCCGACGATTACGTTCTCGAAGGCCAAGATGACGGCCGAGATGATCTACCGGTACGTGTGCGACAAGCTGCGCGAGTCGACGCCGCAACTGGCGAAGAAGGTGTCGGCGTATCGCGGCGGCTACCTGCCCCAGGAGCGGCGTGAGATCGAGCGGCGGCTGTTCACGGGCGAGTTGCTCGGGGTGAGCACGACGCGGGCGCTAGAACTGGGCATCGACGTGGGCGGGCTGGACGCGAGCATCATCGTGGGCTATCCGGGCACGCTGGCGTCGTTCTTCCAGCAGTCGGGCCGCGCGGGGCGGCAAGACCGCGACGCGCTCGTGGTGCTGGTGGGGCTGGACACGGCGGTGAACCAGTTTGTGATGACGCAGCCGGAGTATGTCTTCGGGCGGCCGGTGGAGCAGGGGGTGATCGACCCGGACAATCCGTTTGTGATCACCGGGCACCTGCGGTGCGTGACGCACGAACTGCCGCTGCCGGACGAGGAAGCGGAGAAGTTCGGGCCGTACGCGGAGCTGGTGCTGCGGGTGCTGGAGGACAACCTGAAGGTGAAGCATATCGAGGGGCGGTGGTATCACGCGGCGCCGGAGACGCCGCAGCACGAGTTCTCGCTGCGCGACTATTCGGGCGGGACGGTGTTAATCGAGGACGCCGACACGGGCGCGGTGCTGGGGCAGCTCGACCGGTTCGACGCGCCGCCGATCGTGCATCCGGGCGCGATCTACATGCACCACGGGGACACGTACGAGGTGGTCGACCTGAACATGGAGACGAACCTGGCGCGGGTGAAGCGGGTCGATGTAGACTACTACACGCAGCCGCTGGGCGGGCAGGACGTGCATCACATTGACCACCGGCTGCGCGAGAAGCCGTTCGGGACGGGCACGGCGTACTGGGGCGAGGTTACTGCGTACGACCGGACGTGGGGCTACGAGAGGGTGCATTTCTACTCGCTGGACGCGGTCTCGCAGCACCGGGTCAACCTGCCGCAGATGGTGCTGGAGACGATGGCGTTTTGGCTGGTGCCGCCGGAGCCGCTGATGGAGGAGGTGCGGCAGGCGGGTCTTGACGTGCACGCGGGGCTGCGTGGGGTCGGCTACGCGACGAAGATGCTGCTGCCGCTGTTCATCACGTGCGAGACGCTGGATTTCTCGCACTCGATCGGGAGCGTGAACTCGCCGTGGAACGCGGTGTTCCTGTTCGAGAAGTGCACGCACGGGCTTGGGTTCAGCGAGAAGGCGTATGAGCTGCTGGATCGGCTGATGCCGGCGGTGCTGGCGCACATTCGGAAGTGCACGTGCGAGGACGGCTGCCCGTGCTGCGTGGGGAAACCGCTGCGGATGTATGCGACGTGGAACGTGGAGCGGGCGGAGGGATCGATTCCGAGCAGGCGCGCGGCGATCGCCGTGTTGCAGGGTCTGCTCGGCGAACAGAAAGAGCTATCCGCAGATTACGCAGATGAACGCAGATTATCTTCTTCTCATCTGTGCCCATCTGCGCCATCTGCGGATGAGATTGGAAACGAGCGGCTGCGGCTCGAGTGTGCGCTGCGGCGGCGGCTGGAGCGGATGCGCGAGCCGCAGGTGCTGCATCCCATCGAGCCGAAGGTGGACACGGCGTACCCGGAGCCGGTGAAGCCGGCCGAGCTCGAGGATGCGGATGTGGCGCGGCGTGCGGGCGAGCGGCGGCGCTTTCAGAAGGAGCTGCACCGGCGGCTGGCGAAGCGGATCGACACGGGTCAGCTCTCGCCGACGGCGGGAAAGCCCCAGCCACCGCCCGGCATGACGGTTCCTGGCAGCGGACGAAAGCCGACGGACTTCGCCGGTTCACCCGCAAGACGGCAGGAAAAGGCGGCGAGGCATGACCCGCCCAAAGCGAAGAAGATCATCGGCCTCACCGACTCTCTCGCGGATCGCGCCAGGAAACTCAAGAAGCGGGGTGACAAGTGACGCGGGAAGGCGCATAATGACGCGCGAGAACGATCCTGTCTTGCATGATGAGTAGAGGGGCTTGGCGCCTGGCGGTCACAGTTCACGGGATCATCGGAGTGGTGAATGGAAGCAGACACGTTTCTGGGCCGGGTCAGGAAACTCGATTTCTTCCGCGATCAGATTATGCATGTGCAGAGCCTGCCGGAGCGGCCGCCGGTGTTCGCGGACGTGAAGGGCGGGCTGCATCCGGTCGTGGATTGGGCGCTGAAAGCGCAGAAGATCACGCGGCTGTACTCGCACCAGGCGGATGCGATCGGGCACATCCGCGGGGGGAAGAACGTGGTGATCGTCACTGGAACGGCGAGCGGGAAGACGCTGTGCTACAACATCCCGGCGGTCGAGGCGCTGCTGAACGACAGCACGGCGACGATGCTGTTCATCTACCCGACGAAGGCGCTGGCTCAGGACCAGCTTCGGAGCCTGGGGAAGTTCGAGTCGCCGGACTTGAAGTTCCTCGCGGGGACATACGACGGCGATACGCCTGCGAACCTGCGGCGGCGGCTGCGCGAAGGGGGGAATATCATCCTGACGAACCCGGACATGCTGCACCAGGGCATACTGCCGCAGCACGCGCGGTGGAACCGGTTCTTCACGCATCTGAAGTATGTGGTGGTCGATGAGGTGCACGCTTACCGGGGCGTATTCGGGTCGCACCTGGCGAACGTGCTGCGGCGGCTCGGGCGGGTGTGCCGGCACTATGGGTCGAGCCCGCAGTTCATCTGCTGCTCGGCGACAATCGGGAACCCGAGGGAGCACGCGGAACGCATCTGCGGGTGCGGGATGGAGCTGGTGTCGAACGACGGCTCGCCGCGCGGGCCGAAGCAGTTCGTGCTGTGGAACCCGCCGCTGATCGAGACTGCGGCGCTGGGAAGTTCCGGCGACTGGCGGGTGGGCGGGGACCGGCGCAGCCCGCTCTGGGAGGCCGTCCATCTGATGACGGCGCTCGTCAAGGAGGGGGTGCAGACGATTGCGTTCGTGCGGACGCGGCTGGCGGCGGAGCTGATTTTCAAGAACACGCGCGACCTGCTGCGGCCGGTCTCGCGGCGGCTGGCGGAGAGCGTGCACGCGTACCGGGGCGGCTACCTGCCGGAGGAGCGGCGCGAGATCGAGAAGAAGCTGGTGAAGAAAGAGATCCTCGGCGTGGCGAGCACGAACGCGCTGGAGCTTGGGATCGACATCGGGAGCCTGGACGCGTGCATTATGGGCGGGTATCCGGGCAGCATTGCGAGCCTGTGGCAGCAGGCGGGGCGTGCGGGGCGCGGGCGGGACGAGTCGGTCGTCTTTCTCATCGCGCAGAACGCGCCGATCGACCAGTACCTGATGCTGCACTCGGCTTACATTTTCGCGAAGAACCCGGAGCAGGCGGTGGTGGACCCGGACAACCCGCACGTGTCGGTGGGGCACGTGAAGTGCGCGGTGCAGGAGATGCCGCTGAGGGACGGCGAGGCGGCGATGTTCGGGCCGTACGCGGAGGCGATCCTGGGCCTGCTGGAAGAGGACGGGGTGGTGACGCACATCGACGGCTGCTGGTACTGGGCGAGCGCGGAGTATCCGGCGGCGGGTGTCAACCTGCGGAACATCGCGGGGCCGGTCTACACGATCCAGGACGCGAGCACGGGCGGGCAGGTGATCGGCACGATGGACGAGGTGAGTGCGCTGTCGCAGCTTCACGACCACGCGGTGTACCTGCACGCGGCGGAGACGTACTTCGTGAACAAGCTTGACCTGGAGCAGAAGATCGCGGACGTGGAGAAGCGGGACCTGGATTACTACACGCAGGCGGTGCAGACGTCGCAGATCCGGATCGATGAGACGGACGAGGAGCGGGAATGGCGGCCGGCGGACTGCGCGGCGAAGCTGGCGTTCGGCGACGTGACGGTGACGACGTCGATCCCGATGTTCAAGAAGATCAAGTTCCATTCGCGCGACAGCCTGGGGTACGAGAAGCTTGAGCTGCCGCCGCAGTCGCTGGAGACGGTGGCGCTGTGGTTCGTGCCGCCGGACGAGGTGGTTGAGGCGTTGCTCGCGAGGAAGTTCGTGGTGGGCGAGGCGCTGGCCGGGATCGCGAACGCGCTGGTCGAGGTGGCCCCGATCTACGTGATGTGCGACCCGCGGGACATCGGCGCGGTGGTGGATTCGAGCTGCCTGGGGCGGGACGCGCTGTTCCTGCACGACCGGTATCCGGGCGGGATGGGCTATGCGCGGCGGTGCATGGACCGGTTCGGCGAGATTATGCAGACGGTGTACGACGTGATCCGCGAGTGCGGGTGCGCGGACGGGTGCCCGTCGTGCGTGGGCGCGGCGATCCCGCCGTTCGCGATGACGGACCTCGACAGCTCGGTGCGCGGGCGGATTCCGGACAAGGCGGCGGCGAAGCTCATGCTGGAGTTGATGCTGGGCGAGGTGAGACGGTAGGCGCAGTTCGCGTGGAAAGATGTTCTTGCCCGGGGCGGTGGATGATAGAATAGCAGTGTCATGTATTGGAGGCAACAGATGAACTGGCGCGATCGCATAACAGTTGACCCGGGGGTTTGCCACGGCAGGGCATGCATCAAGGGAACACGTATCCCGGTATCCGTTGTTCTGGACAATCTGGCAGCGGGAGCGAAGCTGGAGGAGCTCCTGGGGAGCTATCCTTCCCTGAGCAGAGATGACGTTCTGGCAGCTATTGCCTATGCGGCGGAACTGGCGAACGAGCGGCTCGTCCCGCTGGCTCCGGAGAACGGCTGATGGAACGGTTGTTGCCGATCCTGGGGCAGGAGTCTCTGGAGGGCAGGCTCTGGATTGTTGAAGAGACCCGAGTCCGAATGCGTGGGGGAGGAGAACGGGCGTGACGGGGTCGGCGCGGCAGAGCCGCTGGTTCTGAGCGCCGGAGAACGCTTCGGGGGGCGCTCGACAAGACTTTACAGTTCGGGTTTCCACCTCATCTCGGGAAGTTTGTTGTGCGCGGGCGTGGTTATGGTATAATGCCTGCGTGGGGGTGTTAACTCACGCCTGCCGGTCGTTTCTCGGAAATCACACTTATCGAGTCCAAATGATGCTATTTCGCAAGTTGCGGCTCATCGAGCCGCTGTTGGAAGCCGTCCGATCCGAAGGTTACACGATTCCCACCGCGATCCAGGAGCAGGCGATTCCGTACGTGCTCGAGGGCCGGGACCTCTTGGGCTGTGCGCAGACGGGGACGGGCAAGACGGCGGCGTTCGCGTTGCCGATCCTGCAGCGGCTGCACGGCCACAACGGAGCCGACAGGAGCCATCCGCGGGTGATCCGCGCTTTGATCTTGACTCCGACCCGCGAGTTGGCCGCGCAGATCGGCGAGAGCTTTCGCGTGTACGGGCGGCATGCGGGGCTGCACCACGCGGTGGTCTTCGGCGGCGTGAGCCAGGGGCCGCAGAGCACGGCGCTGCACAGGGGGGTGGACATCCTTGTGGCGACGCCCGGCCGCCTGCTGGATCTGCTGAACCAACGGCTGTTGAACCTGCGCAGCGTCGAGATCTTCGTGCTCGACGAGGCCGACCGCATGCTTGACATGGGCTTCATCCACGACATTCGGCGCGTGATCAAGCAGATGCCTTCGCAGCGGCAGACGCTGATGTTTTCGGCGACCATGCCCCGCGAGATCCGGGGTCTGGCCAGCACGCTCCTGCACGAACCGGCGGAGGTCACGGTGGCG
>CAYXNI010000068.1:0-9204 GCA_964466285.1 uncultured Planctomycetota bacterium
TCATCACGCTCGAATCGACGACCTACCCCGGCACGACCGACGGGGTGCTCAAGCCGATCCTCGAGCAGGGCTCGGGGCTCAAGGCCGGCACGGACTTCCTCGTGGCCTACTCCCCCGAACGCGAAGACCCGGGCAACCCCAGGTACTCCGCCGGCAGCATCCCCAAGGTCGTCGGCGGCTGCGACCCCCTCAGCACCCGGGCCGCCGTCGCACTCTACGCCCAGGTCGTCGTCAAAGTCGTCCCCGTGTCCTCCAGCCAGGTCGCCGAAGCCTGCAAGATCCTCGAAAACATCTACCGCTGCGTCAACATCGCCCTCGTCAACGAACTCAAGATGCTGTTCGACAAGATGGGCATCGACATCTGGGAAGTCATCCGGGCCGCCTCCACCAAGCCATTCGGCTTCCAGCCCTTCTACCCCGGCCCAGGCCTCGGCGGGCACTGCATCCCGATCGATCCCTTCTACCTCTCCTGGAAGGCCCGCCAGTACGACCGCCCAACCCGCTTCATCGAGCTCGCCGGCGAAGTCAACACCGCCATGCCCGAATACGTCATCGCACGCCTCGCCGCCGCACTCAACCAGCGCCGGAAACCCCTCAACGGCTCCAGAATCTGCATCGCCGGCATGGCCTACAAGAAAGACGTCGACGACATCCGCGAGTCCCCATCCATCACCCTCGCAAACCTCCTCCATCAGGCCGGCGCCATCGTCACCTACAACGACCCCTACATCCCCAGGATGAAAACTCGTCACTCCACCCTCGACCTCGAATCCGTCCAGCTGACCGAGAAATTCCTGCGCCGGCAGGACTGCCTCCTCATCGCCACCGACCACTCCTGCTACGACTACCCCTGGATGGTCAAGCACTCGCACCTGGTCGTCGACACGCGCAACGCCACCGCCAACGTGAAACAGAACCGCGACAAGATCGTGAAAGCATAGCATCGAGAGAAAAAACAGTTCTGGCCTGTCGTCGTCGTGAAAAAGACGCAGAGGAACCAGTTTTGACCGCCCCAGCCGTGCTCGAAAACCAGTCCCTCAAGCTTGACGTGACCATCGACCCCACCTTCCACCTCACCCTGACCGACAAGCGGACCGGCGCCCTGTGGGACTGCCCCGGCCCGCCCTTCGTCCTCCACGCCTGGGAAGCCCTCCACTACGCCCGCCGCGTCAGCCCCGTCCTCCGCGACCTCGGCTGGGAGTTCCGCATCCTCCCCGAAGAAAGCGAAATCGCCGTCCAGTGCGCCTGGCCCCGCGCCGCCTGCAGCTTCCGGGCCGTCTTCCGCCTCGCCGAATCCTCGCTCGACGTCCTCCTCCCCGGCAAGCGCCTGGTCGAGAACCGCCCCTTCGACGTCCGCCAGATGGCCCTCGACATCCTCCCAAGCTTCGGCGGCGCACGCACCGGCGAAGCCGGATTCCTCCTCATCCCGCGCGGGCTCGGAACCCTCTGCCGCTTCAACAAGACCGATGAACTCGAAGCGCCGCAACTCATCTACGCCGACGGCGACCGCGCACTCACCGCACCTGTCTTCGGCATCTCACGCTCACAGGGCGGCTTCCTCGGCATCATCTGCGACGGTGAATTCAGCGCCGAACTCGTCGTCGCGCCAACCACGGCCCAGACCGCACCCGAAACTCCATCTTCCCCCGCATCCGGCCGCGACTCCAGCCGGGCGACAGACTGGACGAAGATGCCGACTACGCCATCCGATACACGCTCCTCGATCCGGGCGACGCCTCCTACACCGCCATGGCACGGGCCTACCGCACCTACCTCCTCGACACCTCCGGCCAGCCCCCACTCGCCCAGCGCTGCAAGCTGCGGCCCCGGCTCGCCTACGCCGCCGCCGCTCCCACCGTCCACGTTCAACTCGCCGAAAAACGCCGCCTCACCCGAATGTCCGGCGACGGCGCACTCATGATCAAGACCCGCTTCGAAGAAGTCTCCACCATCGTCAAGATAATGAAAGCCGCCGGACTTGAAAGCGCCGTCGTCGTCCTCAACGGCTGGAACTGCGAAGGACGCGACGGACTCTACCCCACCCGCTTCCCCGTCGAAAGCGCCGTCGGCGGCGCCGATGCAATGACCCGCGCCATCAACGACGTCCGCACCGCCGGCTACCTCCCAGGCGCACTTGACAACTACACCGACATGTACCGCCGCTCCCCAGCGTTCAACGGCGACTTCACCTGCCTCCAGCTCGGAGGCGAGCCTTGGCGCGGCGGCGTCTGGGCCGGCGGGCAGTCCTACGTCATCTGCCCCAAACAGGCACTCGACCGATACGTCCAGCGCGACATGCGCCGCCTCTACGACCTCCGGCTCGAAGGCCTCCTCTTCCTCGACCATTGCCCGGGACCAGGCATCCTCAGCTGCTGCCACGAACAGCACCCCCTCACCCGGGCCCAATACGCCAGGGCCATCGGCGACATCATCCGCGCCGCACAGTCCACCTTCGGCCTCTGCCGAGTCTCCGGCCTCAGCGTATTCGCCGCGCTCATGGCCGACTCCTGCGTTCTCCCCGTCGTCGATACCCCACACATCGACGGACTCGGCGAAGACTGGTTCGCCGACGAAACCGTTCCCTTCCTCCCCATCGCACTTCACGGCCTCATCCTGCCCGCCGCCGACGCCCAAGCCGACCTCCTCCGCGTTGTCGAATACGGCGCCGCGCCCATCTACTCCGTCACCGCAGGCGACGCTGCACAGGTCGTCGACAAAATGCGAGACTTCTGCCCCCGCTATATCAGCCAGATCGCTCCGCTCGCCAACGAGTTCATCGAATCCCACGAGACCCCTGAAGAGGGTCTCATCAGGACCCGCTACTCCAACGGCGTCTCCGTCCTCATCAACCGCACCGGCAAACCCGTCGAACTCGACGGCGTCCCCGTTGCCCCACGCGATTTCCAAGTCCGACAATGCTGACCGCGCACCTCCTGAAAAAAAGAGAACAGGTACTCGACCTCGTACGCCGGTTCTTCAAGGCCCAAGGTTTCACCGAAGTGGAAACGCCCGCCCTCGTCACCTCCCCCGGCATGGAGCCCCATCTCGATCCATTCGCCGTCCGAGGCAGCGCGTCCGGTCTCTCCGCATGGCTCCCCACCTCGCCAGAGTTCGCCATGAAAAAACTCGTCGCCGCCGGCTCCGGCAGCATCTTCCAGATCTGCAAAGCCTGGCGCGACGAACCGCCATCCGAACACCACCTCCCCGAATTCACCATGCTCGAATGGTATCGCGTCGGCGCCGACTATCACGCCGTCATGAACGACTGCGAGAACCTCTGCGCCCATCTCGCCACCGCCCTCCGCGGCAGTCCCCGCGTCCCATGGCAGCGAAATTGGCTCGACCTGACCCCGCCCTGCGAACGCCTGACCGTCCGCGAAGCCTTCCGCCGCTACGCCGGCATCGGCCTCCGCTTCGACGAGCCCCTCGACCGCCTCCGCACACTGGCCCGCGAAGCCGGCTGCATCGACCTCGCACCCGACGACAACTGGGACGACATCTTCTTCAAAGCCTTCCTCCGCCACGTCGAGCCCCGGCTCGGCCGCGGCACGCCCACCATCCTCCGCGACTACCCCGCACGAATGGCCGCCCTCTCCCGCATCAGCCCGGCCGACCCACTCATCTGCGAACGCTTCGAGTTCTACGCCGGCGGCCTCGAACTCGCCAACGCCTTCACCGAGCTCACCGACCCCGTCGAGCAGCGCCGCCGATTCGAAGAAGACAACGCCAAACGCCGAGCACTTGGCAGGCCCGAACTGCCCATCGACCGCGACCTCCTTGCCTCGCTCGAGCGCGGCCTCCCCGATTGCGCCGGCATCGCCCTTGGCCTCGACCGCCTCATCATGCTCCTCACCGACACCCCACACATCCGGGACATCGTCGCCTTGCCGCCTCACGGTGCCTGACACCGTGAGAAAATGCAAGTCTTTTCCCTAGAATGGGTTGAAACACTATCGCGCCGTCACAGCCCCTGCGCCTGGTAATCTGCACGAGGGTGTCACGGCGCCTTGCGCCATGAATGTAAAGCATGTCTTGTCGTCATGTGTAAACCATGCCCTGTCGTCGCACACGCACAGACGAACACTTGCCTGAAGCGACCTCTGTGGTTGAAGTTCGGATTCGGCTATGCCCGCGTCAGCCTGGCGGCCAGCAGCAGGGCGGAGACGAGACTCGCGTGGTCCGCCTTCCCCTGCCAGGCGATGTCGAACGCGGTGCCGTGATCGACGCTCGTCCGGATGATCGGGATCCCGAGCGTTACGTTCACCCCCTCTTCGAAGCTCAGCGTCTTGAATGCGATCAGGCCCTGGTCATGGTACATGCAGACGTGCGCGTCGTACCGCTCCAGCGCCCGCGGCGTGAACGCCGTGTCGGGCGGGAGCGGGCCCGTGACGTCCATCCCGTCCGCCCTGGCCCGCTCGATCGCCGGGCCGATCGCCCGCCGCTCCTCGTCGCCGAACAGGCCGCCTTCGCCGGCGTGGCAGTTGAGGCCGAGCACGGCGATCCGCGGCGCACGGCTCAGGATGCGCGTCATGGCCTCGTGCGTCCGCCGGATCACGTACCCGATGTCCCCGGCCTCCAGCGCGCCGGGCACGTCCTTGAGCGCGACGTGTGTCGTCACCAGCGATACGGTGACCCGCGGGCTATACAGCATCATCACCGCCCGGCCCGGCTCGCGGCCGTGCACCTCGCGCGTCAGATGATCGAGAATCTCCGTGTGGCCCGCGAACTGCACCCCCGCTTCGTGCAGGGCCTCTTTGCTGATCGGGGCCGTGGTCATCGCCGCGAACGAACCGGCGAGCGTCTGGTTGATGGCGTACACGATGCACTCGTACGCCGCGCGGCCGCAGCGGTCGGTCACCCGGCCCGGAACCACGGCATCCCGCCGCAGGTTCGCCAGGTTCACGATCCCCGGCCCGCCGGGCGAGAACCCCTTGCGCACGCTCGCCGGCCTGAACTCTTGAGGCGGCAGTCGCAGCCCAAGCTTCTCCGCCACCGCGGCCAGCACGTCCGCACTTCCCACGATCACCGGTGTACATTCCGCCAGCACGCGCGGGTCGGCCGCCGCCCGGAGGCAGATTTCCGGCCCGATGCCTGCCGCGTCCCCCATCGTTAGTGCGACCGTGGGCTTCACTCCGTCCCCTCCTCCCCTTCCCCCGCCTCCTCTTCGCTCGTCTCGCGGTAGAGGCTGTATTCTCCGTCGAACCACTTCCCCAGGTCTACGAGCTTGCATCGGTTGCTGCAGAAGGGAAACAGCTTGTCGGCGGCCAGGTCGCGCGATTCGACCGCCGCCTTGCACACCGGGCAGGCCGTACGATACACCCGACCGCTAGTCGCCGCCCTTGTCGGCGGCCTTCTCGCTCGGTTTCCCATCACACCTCTTCTCGGCCTTCGCGGGGCACGAGGAACACGCCTCCTCCGAAGACCCGGAGGACCGCTTCCGCTTGTAATCGGTCTCGTAGAACCCGCTCCCCTTGAAGATGATCGCTGCACCCTTCCCGATCAGCCTCCGGACCGTGCCCCCGCACTCCGGGCACTTCTTCATCCGTTTCGCATTGATCGACTGAAACAGCTCGAACGTGTGTGTGCAGGCCGTGCATTCATAGTCATACGTCGGCATGGCTTATTTGTTCTCCTTGGGATATCCCTGCGGTTCTTGCCTCGGCTCTTCGCCTTCCTTCCCGGCAGGCGGCGCCATTGCCACCCTCACCCGAGCCGGCCGGATCACCAGCTCTCCCATCACGAATCCCGGGCCCAGTTCCTCGGCCACCGTGCCGGCAGGCAGTCGGTTCGTCACTTCCGTGGCGACCGCGTGATGGTACTCCGGGTCGAACGGCTTCCCTTCCGCCTCGATGGGCCGAATGCCGTTCTCCCGAAAAATCTGCAGCATCTGCGCCTGAAGCAGGCGGAATCCCTCGATCAGCGCCGCCGCGTCGTGCGTCTCCTGCGCCGTCTTGAGCGACTGGGCCATGTTGTCCACCAGCGGCAGCAGCTTGCCCACGAACCCGGCCACGGCGACCGCGTGCAGACCCTCCCGTTCCTTCTGGAAGCGCTTGTGCAGGTTGGCCAAGTCGGCCAGGGCGCGCCGGTACTTGTCATCCAGATCCTTCATCTGCCCGGCCAGTTTCTCCGCCTCTGCTTTCCCGGCCTCTTCCGGTGCGGGCGGCTCCGTCGGCCTGGTCTGCTCGTCCATGGCGTTCTCCGTCATTCTGCGAACTTCCCCTTGATTCTGTCAAAGAACCCTTTCTTATGCGGGTCCTCGTTCGTGCCTTCCAGTTCGAGCAGCGCCTTGTACAGGCGCTCCTGCTCCGAGTTCAATCTCTTGGGGACGCGGACAATGATCTGAACCAGGAGGTCGCCCTTGCCGCTGCCGCGAAGCCTCTTGACCCCCTCGCCCCGCAGGCTGTAGATCTGGCCCGACTGCGTTCCAGGCTCGACCTTCAGCGTGGCCGTGCGGGCGTCGAGCAGGGGGATGTTGATCTTCGCTCCGAGTGCGGCCTGGGCCGGCGTGACCGCCCGCTGCATCACCAAGTCCGGCCCGTGCCGTTGGTAGATCGGGTGCTCCTGGACCTGGAGATGGATGAACAGGTCGCCTCGCGGTGCGCCGGGGTCGCCCGGCTCGCCCTCTCCTTCGAGCCGCAGCGTCTGACCGTCATGGACCCCCGCCGGCACCGTCACCTCGATGGACCCCTGCCACCGGACGCGCCCCGCGCCGCCGCACCGCGGGCATGCCTTGTCGATCACCGTCCCCTTCCCCCGGCACCGCGGGCAGGCCGTTCGGACGGTGAAAAATCCCTGTGTCTGCTGGACCTCACCCACTCCGCGGCAGTGCGGGCACTGGGACGGCGTCGTCCCCGGCGCCGCGCCGCTCCCGTGACACGCTGCGCATGCCTCGTTCCGCGTGATATCGACCGTCTTCTTGCAGCCGTGCGCGGCTTCCTCAAACATGAGCGTGAGCCCGTGCTCGAGCGACACTCCGCGGCGCGGGCCCGCCCGCCGCCGGCCCGTCCGGCCGAACAGGTCGGCGATGACGTCGCCCCCGAACATGTCTCCGAACTGGCTGAACAGGTCCTCGAAATTCGCCCCTTCATACGCGTGCATCGTCGTGCCGCGCAGACCCTCATGCCCCATCTGGTCGTATCGGCGGCGCTTGTCCGCATCGCTCAGGACCTCGTACGCCTCGGCGACCTCCTTGAACTTTTCCTCCGCTTCCTTCTTGTTGTCGGGGTTCTTGTCCGGGTGATACTTCGTGGCGAGCTTGCGGAACGCCCGCTTGATCTCATCCGTGGCGGCCGTCTTGGACACGCCAAGGACTTCGTAATAGTCCCGTTTCGCCATAGATCACAAGCTCGTGCGAACTCCTCCGGTGGAGCTGGCCAGACAGGCGAACACCATTACCTCCCCGAGCTTCTCTCATCCCAGTTCCGGCGAAACCGCTCGACCTTCTCGGCCCATGTCGTCTCGCTGTCCGCCGGCAGGTACTCGATGCGTATGCCCGAGAGCGCCTCGGCCGCTTCGGCCGCGGCCCTCCGAATGTCCTTGTCAGGGTCCGCCATTATGATCACAAGATAATTCACGGCACGCGGGTCCTCAAGGCTCTTCATGACCCCGACCGCCCTCACGCGCACGGGCGTCGCCAGATCCCGGTTGGCGGCCATGTTCACGCGCAGCGTCAGCTCGGGCGCGTTAGGGACCACGAACCCGCGGCCGGCCCGCACCCCTTTCCACCACGCCTCAAGGCCCCCGACGAAAGCCGCCTTATCTTTCGGCTTTGTCTGAACCAGTATCCACTCAGCGGCAGAGGTCAGGTCCCACCCCGTCAGGCCGTTGAACGCGAAGACCGCACTTTTCTCTTCGGTCGGGTCATTTGCCCCCAGCATCGGGATGACCTTGGCCACCACGTCCGTCACCCCGCCCGGCGGCTCCCCGTCGACGAGAGCGACCCCCACCATCCCCAGCGCCTCGATCGCATGAAGCCGAAGGCCCTGGTCCTTCTCATCCGTCAGCTTGACCAGCTTCACGGCGCTCCGCGCGTCGCCGATCTGGCCCATCGCGAGCACTGCGGCCTGCCGCACACTCTCTTCCGGCTCCTCCAGCAGCTTCTCGATCTGAGGGACTGCCGCGCGGTGTCTCATCAGCCCCAGTGTCTTGACAGCGAGGTACCGCACTCCGGCGTTCTTGTCCTTGAGCAGTTCCGCCAGGTTCCCGCCTGCCGGCTTGAGCGCCCTGCGGTCCGTCATCGCACTCAACGCGGTGAGAGCCACGATCCTGACGGAATCCTGGGGAGCACGCTTCATCAGGTCGAGCAGCGGCTGCACGGCCGGGGCGCCTGTCGCCGAGAGTTGCTTCTGCGCGTCCAGCCGTTTTTCCACCCATACTTCGTCCCTCCGCCTGGTCCATGTTTCTCTGCTTATTGTCATCCAGTCGGGCGGTTCAGCCGGAGGCGCCGGACGCTCGATGACCCAGATCAGTTGCTCGATGGTCGCCCCAGTTGCGGAGGCCGCATACACGCCGGGCAGGGCCGCCGCCATGAGCACTACTGTGAGAATCATCCTGCCGCTGTTCGTCTTCACGTCAGTCCCTTTCGAGTTGCGTTGGTGTTGGCGTCCAGCTGCGGGTGCCCGGCCGCTTTCGCCGCCGGGCACCGGGGTTGATTACGAAACGCTCTCCGCGACGGGCTCCTTCTTCTCCTTGATCTCCGCGACCATCGTGTTCGTGGTCAGCAGCAGGCCGGCGACGCTTGCCCCGTTGGACAACGCTGCCTTCACCACCTTCGCCGGGTCGATGATCCCCGCCTCGATCATGTCGGTGTATTCGCCGGTCAGGGCGTTCAGCCCGATGTCGCCGCCCTTTTCCAGCACTTCGTCAACGACCACGTCGCCGTCCAGGCCGCTGTTCTGAGCGATCTGCCACAGCGGGGTCCGCAGAGCGCCGGCCACGATATCCGCGCCGATTTTTTCGTCCCCGCGGAGCTTGTTCCGCAGCGCGTCCACCGCCGGGATCGCTCGAATGCAGGCGACGCCGCCGCCGGGCACGATGCCCTCGGCCGCCGCCGCCTTGGTCGCGTGCAGAGCGTCGTCAACGAGGTCCTTCTTCTCCTTCATCGCCGTCTCGGTCGGTGCGCCGACGTTGATCACGGCCACGCCGCTCGTCAGCTTCGCCAGGCGCTCCTGGAGCTTTTCCTTGTCATAGTTGGACGTGGTCGTC
>CAYXNI010000069.1:0-9203 GCA_964466285.1 uncultured Planctomycetota bacterium
AGTGATCTGGCGCTCGGCGATGGCGCTGCGCAGGACTTCGCGGTCGTCGAACGGCGCCTTGACGGGGCCGAGGATCTGGTAGGTTTCGTGGCCCTTGCCGGCGACGAGGACGACGTCGCCCGGTTCGGCGGCGTCGACGGCGGCGCGAATGGCGGCCTCGCGGTCCGGAATAACGAAGCGGGGCGCGCGGCCGGTCATTCCGCGTTCGATTTCGGCGAGGATCACGCGCGTGTCTTCGCTGCGGGAGTTGTCCGCGGTAAGAAAGATGAGGTCACAGTATTTTTCGGCGACGGCGCCCATGGCGGGACGCTTGGTGTGGTCGCGGTCGCCGCCGCAGCCGAACACGACGATGAGGCGGCGGGTGGCCAGCTTGCGGATGGTCTGAAGGACGGAGTCGAGAGCGCCTTCGTTGTGTGCGTAGTCGACGAAGGCGAAGAAGCCGGGGGCCGGGATTTTTTCGAGGCGGCCCGGCACTTGCTGTTTGCGTTCGAGTCCGGCCACGATGTTTTCGATGGAGGCGCCCGCAGCGACGCCGCTGGCGGCGGCGGCCAGGTCGTTCATCACGTTGAAGTCGCCCACCAGTGCGGAGCGGACCTCGGCCGTGCCTTGCGGCGTGGTCAGGCTGTAGATCGTGCCGTTCATGTCCACGCGAAGAAGCCGTGCGGTGACGTCGGCCGGGTTCTGCATGCCGAACGTGAGCCGGCGGCAGTTGGCGCGGGCGGCCATGTAGGGGCCGACAGGATCGTCGGCGTTGGTGACGGCGCAGCCCTCGGGCGGCAGCATCTCGAAGAGCCGGGCCTTCGCGTCGCGATAGGACTCGAGGGTGAGGTGATAATCGAGGTGCTCCCGGTCGGAGAGGTTGGTGAAGACGCCGGTGCTGAACCGGACACCGGACACGCGGTGGAGGTCGAGGGCGTGGGAGGAGACTTCCATGACGGCGTGGGTCAGGCGCTCATCGGCCATCTGGGCGAAGAGGTCCTGGATGAAGAGGCCGTCGGGGGTGGTGTTGTTGGCTGGGATGTGCCGCGGGCCGATCTGATAGGCGATCGTCCCGAGGAGGCCGGTCGGGTGGCCGGCGGCCTCGAGGATGGACCGGATGCGGTAGGTGGCGGTCGTCTTGCCGTTCGTTCCGGTGACGCCGGTGACGTGCAGCTTGCGGGTCGGGTCGCGGTAGAAGACGGCGGCCAGGCCGGCCAGCCTGCGCCGGGCGTCGGGCAGTACGAAATGGATGGCGTCCTTCGGGAGCGCCACCGTGTGTTCGGACACGATGGCGACGGCGCCGGCTTTGAGGGCGTTGGGGATGAACGCGTGGCCGTCGGCCTGGGCGCCGCTCAAGGCGACGAACATGCAGCCTGGGGCCGCGCAGCGGGAGTCGTTGACGATGGCCGTGATATCGCGGTCCGCGTGCGGGGCGTACCTGCGGCGGTCCTTCTCGGTCTCGCAGAGGACGGGCAGGAGCTGGCAGAGCTTCACTCGTTATCTCCGGATATCCTGCGGTTGCGCCTGGCTGATCGCCTGGACCGGTGCGGGGATCGTGGAGCCGGCCTCCGGCCCCGGCGAAGCGGCTGTGGGACAGGCCACTTGCTGTTGCGGAGAGCGGGCGGATGCCATGACCGAAGGTGTGGATTCGAGGATGGTGAGGGCTTTCTCGATGATGCGGCCGACCGCGGGCGCGGCGACCTGGGCGCCGTAGTACAGGCCCTTCGGCTCGTCGACCATCACGAGGACGCAGAGCCGCGGCTGCTCGACCGGGGAGAACCCGATGAACGTGGAGATGTACACGCGCTCCGCATAGCCGCCGGACGAGTCACGCTTCTGGGCGGTTCCGGTCTTGCCGCCGATCGGGAACTTCGACTTGCTCAGGATCTTGCCGGTGCCGCGTTCGACGACCTGTGCGAGGATCTTGCGCATCTTGTCGGAGGTGGCCTGGCTGATGACGCGCCGGATCTCGAGCGGGCTGCGTGTGGAAGCGTTGCCGGTGTTCGGGTCTTCGACGGACTCGACGAGGTACGGCTGCATCAGGCGGCCGCCGTTGATGAGCGAGCAGAATGCGGTGGCCAGCTGGAGGGGGGTGACGGCGATTTCCTGGCCGAAGGCGACGGAGGTGGTGGTGAAGTAGGTCCAGCGGCTGGGCGGGGTCACGAGGCCCGGCTCCTCGCCGGGGAGCTCGATGCCGGTGCGTTCGCCGAACCGGTAGAGTTTGAGCCACTGCTGGATCCGCCGGTCGCCGAGCATGAGGCCGACCTTGGCCGCGCAGATGTTGCTGGAGTCGGCGACGGCGTCGGTCGCGGAGATGACGCCCAGGGGGTGGGTGTCGTGGATGCGGCGGCTCTTGTAGGCCCAGGAGCCGTGCTCGGCGTTGATGCGGGTTTCAGGCGTGATGAGGCCAAGCTCGAGCGCGGCGGCATAGATGAAGGGCTTGAACGAACTGCCGGGCTCGTAAACGCTCTGGACCGGGTGGTTGCGGAGCCGCCGCTGCAGCTCGGCCGCGCTCATGGTGCCCAGCTTGGCGAGGTCGAGCCCGGGGACGGAGTCCATCGCCAGGATGCGGCCGGTGTGCGGGTCCATGATGACGGCCGAGGCGGAGACGGGAGAGAACTCGGCCTGGATTCGGTCGACTTCCTCGTTGAGGATGAGCTGGAGCCGGCTGTCGATGGTAAGGCGCAGGTGGCAGCCGTTCTTTGCGGGCACTTCGGGGTCGGCGGAGTAGGCGATCTTCTTGCCGTGCCCGTCCCGGCCGAGCACGGCGAAGCCCGGGGTGCCGCGGAGCCGGGATTCAAAGGCGAGTTCGAGTCCATCGATGCCGCGTCCCTCGCCACCGACGAACCCTTGCCACTGGCCGACCCGGATGCCCTCGGCCATCTTGCGCCGTTGCTCTTTGGCGACGAACAGCCCGCGAACGCCGAGTTCACGGATCTTGCGGGCGCATTCGTCGTCGGCCGGGCGCTTGAGGCAGACGAAGCGGCGGTCGCGGGCGAGGAGTTGGTACACCTGGTCCTCGGGCATGTCCAGGATCGGTGCGGCGGCCCTGGCCGTGTCGCGCAGGCGGGCGTTGACGGCCTCGTCGAGGCGGGTCATGAGGGTCTGCTCGCTCACGCCCATGAACTTGGCGAGTTCCTTGGTGGCGGTGATGACGCGCTCGAGCGTGGGGTCGCTTACCTCGCCGATGATGTCGGGCGAGGCGAGGAGGAATTTCTTGAAGATGTCAGGCGGCACGTTGAGGACCTGGGGGAGCCAGGTGCGGACTCTGGAGGGCACGGCGACGACGCCGGGGTCGGCGACGACCGCGGGGATTTCGAGGCTCAAGGCGAGGGCCTCGCGGCCGCAGTCGAAGATGTTGCCGCGCGCCGCGGGGATGGGGATGGTCATCTCGCTCTGGCGGCGCGCCAGCTCCGCCATCTGGTCGTGCTGGTAAATCTGGATGGTGCAGAGGCGGCCGATCAGGATGGCCACCCCGACGAGGAACACGGGGAACACGAGTCCGGTTCTAAGTGGGCCGGGGCGTGAGTCCAGCACTGGCGTCGCCTCCCACCTTCGCCCTATTGCGAAGGTTCACCTTCCTTCCGACACTTCATCAACTTGCTTTCTCTCGGCCGCCCGCAATTTCGCGCTCCGCGCCCGCGGGTTCGCCTGGATTTCCTCGTCCGTCGCGGTGACCGGCCGTTTGGTGAGGAGGGTCCAGACCCCCGCCCGTGCCTGTTCGCGGAAGATCGTCTTTGCGATGCGGTCTTCCTTCGAGTGGAAACTGATCACGACTGCGCGGCCGCCGGGCTCGACGATGTCCCTGACCGCCGCGAGCGATTCCTGAAGATTGTCCATCTCGCGGTTGACCCACATGCGAATCGCCATGAACGTGCGGGTGGCCGGATGAATGCGTTTCCAGCCGCCGCCGACGGCCCGGGCGACGATCGCCGCCAGCCGGCCGGCCGTCTCGATGCGCTGCCGTTCGCGTTCGCGGCAGACGGCCCGGGCGATCCGGCGCGAGTGCCTCTCGTCGGCGAGCCGCCAGAGCACATCGGCCAGCTCCCGCTCGGAAACGTGAGCGATAAGTTGGGCGGCGGTTTCGCCGGCGGTCGGGTCGGCCCTCATGTCGAGGAGGGCGTCCTCATGCTGAAATGAGAAGCCGCGGCCGGGATCATCGAGCTGAATGGATGACAGGCCAAAATCGAAGAGGACTCCGTGCACCGCCCGAATCCCGTGTTCGGAGAGCACTCGGGCCGCGTCGGTAAAGTTGGCGTGCGCCAGAATGACGCGGTCTCCGAACCGCTCGAGGTTCCGGGCCGCAATGGCAATGGCCGCGGGGTCGCGGTCGATCCCGATCAGTTTTCCGTCAGGTTGAGAAAGAGCAAGTATCCGCTCCGCGTGCCCGCCTGCACCCACGGTGCAGTCCAGGTAACACTTGCCGGGCTCGGGGCGGAGAAGTTCAATTGTTTCCTCCAGCAGGACCGGGCGATGGGCGGGTTCCGCCACAATAGCGTCACGCCCCTTCCTTCGGGCCGCCGTAGATCTGCTCGGCTCGCTGGGCGAGCTGCTGATCGGCCTCCTTGAGCACCGCCTGCCAGCGGGCGGCGTCCCAGACTTCGATCCGGTCGTTGACGCCCACGATGACGACGTTCTTGCCGATGTGAAGCGATTCCAGCAGCTTCGCGGGCAGGAGGAGGCGGCCCTGCTTGTCGCACTTTGAGAACTCGGCCTTGGAGAAAATGGCCCGCTCCAGCATGCGGCCCGCGGCGGTCTGCCGGATTTTTTCGTTGGCGGTGGCGGCGCTCGTCTGCTCGAAGCGCGCACCGGTCTGAATGGTGATGCAGTCGTCGACTCCACGGGTGACGTAGAATCCCGCCTCTCCATCTTCGCCGGCCGCCTGGCGCATCTTGGCCGGAACGATGATGCGGTTCTTGTCGTCAATGGTGGAAGGGCATTCGCCTGAGAAGAGCGGCAAGAGCCTTCCCTCCGAACCCGGGCCGGCGAAAAAAAGTTGACCGGCCGCCACCTTCTGCCTACAATTTCACTGGCAAGTTGGGATCAGGAGGGCAAGCGAGTAAAGGCTGGCGCTTTTTCCCGGGCCGCACTCGACGGCAATCGCTCGGTGAAGAACCTCGTCGAAAACCCGCCAGTCTGCTCAGACATTCTGGTCTGAGGGGAACTCCGGTGCCCACCATGGTCACCAACTTCGGCCAAACTATACCACATTACACCACAACATGTCAAGCTGCTCCGGACACTTGGAGACAAGCGAACCTCCTCACAAAGGCTGCAAAGTCAACCCATTGCGTTGATAGGCCTGCCCGTACACCATATGTGGGGGACATGCCCCGGGAAAAACTTTAGCACTTTTTCGAGATTTTCGGAAAAATGTTTTCCCCAGGCCACACCGGAGCCTGCCCTCAAGTGTTCCGCGCGAACGGGGTTGACCGGCCATCGCACTATCTTTTGACGCGATGGCGGTTACGGCGAATCCCTGAAGAGCTCAGTCATGCAGATCATCTGTGGTGAAGTGTGGTGAGCGTGTGCGCGATCCGCACGGCAGAATACGGGCGGGTTTGTCAGGTGTCTTCGCGGGTGGCGAAGAGGCGACAAGCGTCAGCGAGGACGGAGCGGATGACCTTTTCGAGCGGGCCGTCGGTGCGGATGCCCGCCGCGCGGGCGTGACCGCCTCCGCCGTACTTGGCGGCGAGTGCGTGAACGGGCGGGCCGCCTTTCGAGCGCAGGCTCACCTTGACCTTGCCGCCGACCTCGCGGAAGAAGAGGATCATCTGGACACCGCGCAGGACACGGGGCAGGTCGATGAAGCCCTCGGTGTCCTCCTGGTTGGCGCCGGTCTCGCAGAGCATCTGCCGGGTGAGGTGCATGTGCGCGATTCGGCCGCCGCACTCGGAGCGAAGGGTTCCGAGCACCCGCTCCATCAGCGCCATGCGCCGCCACTCGAGGGTTTCGTAGACGGCTTCGTAGAGCGCGTCCGGCTTCGCGCCGGCCTTGACCAGCTCGGCGGCGATCCGAAGCACGTCCGGGTTGGTGTTCGAGAAGCGGAACCAGCCGGTGTCGGTGGCGACTGCGACAAACAGGCAACGGGCGAGCCGGGCGGTGAGGGGAACGCGGAGCGCGCGGGCGAGACCGCAGATCATCTCGCCAGTCGAGGCGACGCCTTTGCCCACGACGTTCAGGCCCGCAAACCGGGAGTTAGTTTCGTGGTGGTCGATGCAGACCGATGGGATGCCGGCGTCACGGATCGCGTCTGCCATGGTGCCGACCCGCTCGCGCGTGCTGACGTCGACGATGAACGCCACGTCGCACCGGGCGATCGCGGGCCGGAGCCGGGCCGAGTAGGTCCTGGCCGTTTTGCGCGGGTCGAGGAACCGGTATATCCCGGGAATCGGGTCCTGGTTGACGATGAGGACCTTCTTGCCGAGGGTCTTGAGCATCTCGGCCAGGGCGAGTTCGGACCCGACGGCGTCACCGTCGGGGAAGACGTGCGTGGTGATGAGGAACGAGCGGTTCTGGCGGATCAGTCTTGCCACGTTGTGCCACATACTTCTCTCAGCCTCTCGTGTATCGGGCGGCGCCCTCGTCGTAAAGATCGCGGCCGGTGACGTCGTTGACCACGAACGCGGGGAGGTCCCTGACCTCGAGCCGGCGAACGGCCTCGGGCCCGAGCTCGGGGAACGCGATGACCTCGCAGGACGTGACGCACCGGGCGAGGAGCGCGGCGCCGCCGCCGACGCCTCCGAGGTAGACGGCCCCGGACTGAGTCATCGCCCGGATCACTTCGGGCGAGCGTTTGCCCTTGCCGATGGTGGCCCGGATGCCGGCCTTGAGGAGCGCGGGGGTGTAGGCGTCCATGCGGCCGCTTGTCGTGGGGCCGCAGGAGCCGATGACTTCGCCCGGCCGGGTCGGCGACGGGCCGGCGTAGTAGATCACCTGGCCGTCGAGGTCGAACGGCAGCTTCTCCCCGCGTTCGAGCATCTGGACGAGGCGCTTGTGCGCGGTGTCGCGGGCCGTGTAGACCACGCCTGAGAGCAGGATGCGGTCGCCCGCGCGCAGGCGCGCGATCATCTCCGCCGAGAGCGGCGTCGTGAGGCGGATGGGCGGGCGCTCGCTCACAGGACGATCCTCCCGTGCCGGTGCGCGTGACACTCAAGGACGACGGCCACCGGCAGACTGGCGATGTGACACGGCGCGGCGATGGCGTGAACGGCCAGCGCGGTGACGTCGCCGCCCAGTCCGGCGGGACCGATGCCGAGCCGGTTGATCCGTTCGAGCGCCGCCGCTTCGATCTTTGCGAGGCGCCGGTCGGCGGCTGGTTCTCCGAGCGGGCGTGTAAGCGCCTTCTTGGCCAGCGTGGCGGCCAGCTCCAGGTCGCCGCCGATCCCGATGCCGACCGTGATCGGAGGGCAGGCGTTGACCGCGCCGAGGCGGACTGTCTCGACGGCGTAGTCGATCACGCCCTGTTCGCCGGCTGAGGGCGCGAGCACGGCGGCGCGGCTCATGTTCTCGGCCCCGCCGCCTTTCGCCAGCAGGTCAATCACGAGCTTGTCGCCCGGCATCACGTCGATGTGGATGACAGCGGGCGTGTTGTCGCCGGTGTTCTGGCGTGTGAACGGGTCGCAGACCGCCTTGCGCAGGCAGCCCTGGTCGTAGCCGCGCCGGACGCCCTCGGTGAGCGCGGCCCGCAGACCGCCCTCGACGCGGACGTCCTCGCCCAGTTCGACGAAGAGCACGGCGAGGCCGGTGTCCTGGCAGATGGGGAATTTCCCCTGGCCGGCGATCTCGGCGTTCTGGAGCACCTGTTCGAGCGCCTCGCGGCCCGTGGGCGAGGTCTCGCGCTGGAGCGCGGCCCTGACCGCGCGGACCACGTCCTCGCCGAGCACGTAGTTCACGTCGGCCGCGAGTTGCGCGACCGCATTGATGACCGTTTCGGCTGGGATTACGCGTGTCATGGGGTCCTTTCGGCGCAGGCCGTTGTCCTTCGGGAGTTGGCGAGCGGAGACAGGTGTTCGCCTGTGCGCACAGGCGAACACCTTGCTCAGCTCTCACCAAGTGCCCTTATCGCCTCATTGTCCCTCTCCAGACCCTCCAGATGTTTCACATTCTCGCCGATCATGCCCGAAATCGCAACGTGGATTGGCTCATTTCTCTCAACACGAACTCCGTAGAACGTCTCCGGGCCCTTCCGCCGGGTGGTCACCAGACGCGACCTGTACAAGTACCTTAGATGACGCGCTACGCGGGCACGTGGGACCCGCAGCAGATCAGCAATCTCCGTTCCATTGAGCTCCCTTGCCTGTGTGAGAACATTCAATATCCGCACACGGGTGGCGTCTGCAAGGCCCCTGAACAACTGCACGCAAGCCATCAGTTTCATTACAGCACCCCCAATAGCCGACAAAGACACGCAAGCCGCAGAGCGACCTGCAGCCCCACGGAGAGGTGTTCGCCTGTGCGCACAGGCGAACACCTGTCTATCTCAACCCAGCCGCCAACCACCCCGCCCGATCAGTCACCCGCCCACAGCCCACAGAATCAACGCCGCGCCTCCGCTGATCAGTGCGTCATCATCCTGATGATCGCGTCGCCCATCTCGGTCGTGCCGACGGCGCTCGGGTCGTCGCGGTCGGGCTTCATGTCGTAGGTGACGTACTTCCCTTCCCGGATGACCGCGGCGATCGCGTTCTCGAGGCGGTTCGCCGCGTCCCGTTCGCCCAGGTGCCGCAGCATCATCACGGCGGACAGGAGCAGCGCGCTCGGGTTCACCTTGTTCTGGCCCTTATACTTCGGAGCGCTGCCGTGCGTGGCCTCGAACACGGCCATCTCGCTGCCGATGTTCCCGCCCGGCGCCACGCCCAGCCCGCCCACCAGCCCCGCACACAGATCCGACAGGATGTCGCCGTAAAGGTTCGACAACACAAGCACGTCGTACAGCTCCGGCTTCTGCACAAGCTGCATGCACATGTTGTCCACGATCCGGTCGTCGAACTCGATGTCCGCGTAGCTCTGCGCGACCTGCCGCGACACTTCGAGCCACAGGCCGTCCGTGTGCTTCATGATGTTGGCCTTGTGGACCGACGTCACCTTCTTGCGCCCGTTCGCGCGGGCGTACTCGAACGCGAACCGCACGATGCGCTCGGTGTTCGTCACGGAGATCGGCTTGATGCTGATGCCGGAGTCGGGCCGGATCCGCTTGCCGCCCAGCCTCGCGATGTCATCGA
>CAYXNI010000070.1:0-769 GCA_964466285.1 uncultured Planctomycetota bacterium
CCCGTGTGGGGTCGAGGTTGGCGGTCGGCTCGTCGGCCAGGATGATGGCCGGATCGTTGGCCAGCGCCCGGGCGATGGCCACCCGCTGCTGCTGGCCGCCCGAGAGTTCGTCCGGCCGATGATCGAAACGGTTGCCGAGGCCGACCCGATCGAGCACTTCCTTGGCGCGCCGCACCGCCTCGTCGGGGCTTCGGCCGCTGAAGAGCAGGGGCATGCAGACGTTGGTCACGGCGTCGTACGCGGGGAGGAGGTTGTACGCCTGGAAGACGTATCCGATGTGGTTCCCGCGGAAGTGGGCGAGCTGGCGCAGTGTCAGCTGAGTCAGGTGGACGCCGGCGACCTCGATCTCGCCGCTCGTGGGCCTGTCGAGCGCACCCATCATGTTGAACAGTGTGCTCTTGCCCGAACCCGACGGGCCCATCACGGAAAGATACTCGCCGCGGAACACGTCAAGATCGATGTTCCTGAGGGCGTGGACCGACGTCTTGCCCAGCCGGAACGTCTTGTTCAGGCCGCGAATGCTGATGAGGACATCGCTCATGATCCCTGCCTTTCTCCTGCCTGCCGCTCAGATGAGGAACCGGACGGCGGCCCTGCTCGGAAATATAACGCCAACGCCGACCGTGGTGATGAAACCCATGCCGTACGCGAATCCGGCGGCGACGACGGGGATATGCCGGCGCCACCGAAGGGCCAGGCGTTTCATGTAGTCTTGCCTCCGATCGACCCGATCTCGACGTGCACCTCGTCCCGGCGCGCGATGCGCTCG
>CAYXNI010000070.1:779-9186 GCA_964466285.1 uncultured Planctomycetota bacterium
GTCCCGAATCCACATGAGGCGGTCGCAGATGTCCAGCATTCGATGGTCGTGGGTGGCGCAGATGATGGTCACGCCTTTGTGCTCGTTCAGCCGTCTGAGGACTTCGAGGATGCCCTGCCCGGTTGCAAGGTCGAGGTTGCCCGTCGGCTCGTCGCACAAGAGCATGCTCGGCTGGTTGGCGAGAGCCCGGGCGATCGCCACGCGCTGCTGCTGGCCGCCGGACATCTCGATGGGCCGGTGGAACCACCGGTCTTTCAGGCCGACGAGGTCGAGCAGTTCCATGCCGCGCTCTCGGGCCTCGTCGGGCATAACGCCGCCGAAGACCATGGGAGTGGTCACGTTTTCGAGGGCGGTCATGTACTGGATGAGGTTGTAGGACTGGAAGATGTACCCGATTTTGTGGCAGCGGAGATACGCGAGCTCCTCGGCTGTGAGCTGGGCGACGTCGACCTCGTCGATGAAGACGCGGCCGGTGGACGGGCCGTCGAGGGCGCCGATCATGTTGAAGAAAGTGGTTTTGCCGGAGCCGGATGGGCCCATCACGGAGATGAACTCGCCGGTGTAAATCTCGACGTCGACGCCGCGGAGCGCCTCGGTTTCGACCCCTTTCTTGATGTAGATTTTTTTCATGCCGACAGTCCGGACGATGACCCGGCGCTTCCGGTCTGCCGGCTGTTCCGTTCCTGTGGCGGCTGCGGTGTCCATCGTCTTACTCCAGTCAAGTTCCGAATGTTCTGTACGTTATCGTGACGGCCATGGCGATGGCCGCGATGGTGACGGATGAGCGGAAGAGGCGGCAGCGGATTCCATTTGCGGTGATTCGGACGGTCCTGGAGAAGCTCAAGCGCGGCTGGCCGGCGATGATGATCGGTTTCACGCGGAACGGTCCTCCGGCAGCACGACAGCCATGACCCCCCGCCGCACGAGCGAGTTGATGTATCCGGTGACGGCGGCGCGGGCCTCGTGGAACGTCAGCCCGTGCGCGGCGGCGAAGACGTCGGCCACGGTCTCGACCGTGCGCACGCCGTCGCACAGCCGCCAGATCTCGAGACCCAGCCGGTCAAGAACCACGCGGCGCTCGGGGCGGACAGGCACGATCCAGGAGAGCGGCGGCACGAGGTACCACGGCCGGATGGTCTTCACGCCGATGCGGACGGCGTCCTCTCCGTCCTGATGCACGGTGGCGGCGGTGTTATGGACGGCGCGAGCGAGAAGCATCGGCCTCCAGGAGGCGGGATCGGGTGCGTTTTTCCCGGGGCCGGTCATGGTTAGAGTTTCCAACGGGGGCAACATGAGAGCCGCGGGGGCGCCGCCGCGAGCTCTTGGGCGGCGGGCCGGGTCCAGGTGCGGGCGAAGCTGTAGAGCCGCCCGTCGGCCGGGCAGATCCAGGCGGCGGCGGAGCAGGTGAGTTGGCGGTCGAGCAGTCCTCCGCTTTGCTGTCCGCGAAGGCGATGCACGCGATGAGCCTCGCTGTCAAGGCAGTCCGCCGAGATGTCTTGGAGGTCGCGGTTGACCCAGCGGCGGAGCCAGGCGTCGATGGGTTCGTTGAGCCAGTCGGGGACCATGCCGCGGCGCGCGAAGCGTTCCGTGCGGCGGCGTTTGCCGTCGGCGAACAGCAGTTCGGCGTGGGCGGGCTCGACGCGGCAGTGTTCGAGGGCGAGGGAGGCGTCGGCCAGCAGGTCCATGCCGAAGGCGCGCCACCGCCGGGCGCCGGCTTGTTCTGGTTCCGGCTCCACGCTGTCGAGGATGCTTTGCTCGAGCCGCGGGTCCTTGCGGTCCGGCCAGAGGAAGACCATCTCGATGAGGCAGTTCTCGGCGCCGAAGTAGCGGCCGAACCGCGTGGTGGACAGGCCGTGGAGCGTGGCGGAAACGCCATGCCACGGCCCGTGTTGGGTGATGGTGACGTCCTGGGATTCTTGTTCCTGCAAGCGGGCGCGGTAGTCGGACATCATGCGCTGGAAGTCGGGCGGGGCGGGTACGATCTGCCAGTCGAGTTCCAGGCGGAACTGGTAGCGGTCGGCGAAGGCGCAGCGGCCTTTCTGGGGGCTCATGGAGAACTGGAGCATTTCCCAGTCGTCGGGGGGGGCGATTCGGAAGTTTCGCCAGATCCAGAGCGCCATGGGCGGGTCGTGTGCCAGCGGCGGATGCGGGCTGTGCCGTTTCAAGGGGCGCGGGTCCGTCGCTGGCCGAGTCCTCCTCTTCTTTGCCAATCAGCAGGCGAGAGCGTTCTTCGCGACTGACAGTTGAACTTCAGGATAACGTACGTGGGGCTTCTAGTCCACCAAAATCCATGCGGTTGAGAACAATTTACACCGGTCTGTTCTGTCTGGGCTTGGAGAGGGGGGCGAGGGCCGGGCCAGGGCTCGGCCGGAGCGTTCATGCTTTGAAGATGTTGAAGAGGCGATGGATTTCGCGGAGCGACTTCTGGATGACTTTTTTGGGCAGTCCGCCGACGGCGTCGACCGGGTCGTGAAGGGTTCGCTTGGTCTGCCGTTTCATGGCTTCGAAGGCGCGGTCAATGAGGTCTTCGGCAAAGACCTTGGCAAGGAGCTTGCGGTCGCGCTCGACGGTGTTGCACTCGCGGCACTGGGCCTTGATGAGGTAGCCCTCGGCGTAGGTGAAGGTGAAGGGGGCGGCCTTCTTGCAGGTGAGGCAGTAGCGGTGCGATTCGACCTCGGTTCGATCGCTCGACTTTTCGTCCGGCTGTTCGTGATGCGGCATACCCTCTCCTCCACGTCCCCCCGTTCCGTTCGGCGTTCAGGCTTGATTATACAGTCTGGCCGCGGGCGCGCAAGGGGCAAGGCGAGGGGGAGCCGATATCGAGATCAGTTGTACATGATGGGGGTGATCGAGGTGAAGATCTGGTCGGGGAGGATGGTCCCTTCGCTCTGGATCTGGATCACGAACTTGAGGGCGCGGGTGCGGCTGGTTCCGCTGAGAGACGGGGTCTTGACCCAGCTGGCATCGTCATTGACGTCCGATGCGCTGTCGTCGAGATACCAGACCTGGAAGGAGGCGATCTTGCGGCCGACGACGCACATGGATCCGTCCTCGCCGTTCTCGGCCAGGGTGGCCACGGCGCTCTTGCCGGAGTCTTTCCAGACGGTGCGGGTGAGGGTGGTCCCGGACAGGGAGTACCCGATGTAGACGAAGCTGCCGGGGCTGCCGTCCAGGCGGGCGGCCTGGAAAGTCACGGACGTCGGATCGTTGCCGATGGACAGGAAGTAGTCGGTGGAGGAGTAGGGGGACCGGGCGACGTCGACGTTGATGGTGTCGCAGACCGCTGTGGCTTCGAGGATGGCGCCCATTTTCTCCTCGGAGACGCGGGCGAGGTCGGTGGCGGCGAAGAAGACGGTGTACATGCCGCGGATGAGAATGACGGTCAGAGCGATGGCGACCACCAACTCGATGAAGGTGAAGCCGAGCCGGCGGGAGGTTCCGTTGTTCCAGTTGTGTCTCGGCGTTCTCATCGCAGTGCGTCGCTCGACAGGATGGTGGTGTAACAAGCGATCGCGGGTGTGTTGCCCTCGGGGGGCAGGCTCTCGTCGTAGTTCCGGTACACAAGGATATGGACCCGGAAGGCGGTCGCGGACCCGCTGACTCGCTGGATGATGGCGAGGTAGCCGTAGCCGTTTGCGGCGCCTTTGCCCAACCGGTAGCTCGCCGGGGGCCCGCCGTCGCCGTAAAATCTCTCGGGCGCGGTGACCCACACGTGATGGATGTCGCGCGCTCCGATGAGCTTGAAGTTGTCTCCGGCCTGAACGCCGTCGGCGGGAAAATCGGTGTAGCCGTTGACCGTAGAGGCGATCATTGCGGGCGAGAAGACGGTCTCGTCATCGAGCCGGTAGAGTTTCCACTGGGCCTTGCCGCTCGTCATGAGCATCAGGGCGCAGTCGTTGCGGGTGGTTTCGCCCGTGTTAAGCTTCGTGTTGAACATGTTGACCGCCGTGGCGCTGCTGCCCGCGCCGTAGTTGGTTGTCAGGCCGTACTTGGCGGTGAGGTAGGCGCCGACCGCGGCTTCGTCGGCGGGGCCAAGCTCCGTGGTGTAGATGATGATCTCGGCAATATCACCGTACCAGGTGATCGTGTCGGCCGAAACGCTCCAGGTCGTGATGACCGAGACGATGTTGAAGGACCCGAAGGGGAGGACGGTCGTGGTGCCGTTCACCACGGTCCCGTTGAGCCGGGTGGTGCCGGCGCGGATGTAGGAGCTGGAGGACGCGGTGTCCCAGATATTGCCGTTCGCGCCCCTGTAGAAATCGTTCGAGCCGCCGCTGTCGCGCAGGAGGTTGTGCCGATGCGCGGCGGTGTTCGGACAGTTGTCCTTCAGGACCCAGAAGACGGTGCGCATGTTGCTCATCCGGGAGAACTTGAGGGATGCGCCTGGGGCGGGGGCGTCCGTGCTGAAGCGGACGGCAGGCCGGCCGCCGGCGGCTCCAGAGACGTATGTGGGCGAACCGTCCAGGCGGGTGGCGTGGCGTCCGTTGCCGGATTGGTCCATCCAGGTTTCGACGACGTTGCCGGTGGAGAGGGTCATGCCGGCGCCGGCGTCGAACCACGCGGCCAGGCCGGTGCGGGGGATGGCGGCGGACACCAGGGTCCCGCCCATGTAAAGCGTGGGCTCGAGCTTCGTCTTTCCCAGCCAAGTGCCGCCCACGTTGACGACGGAGCCGCCGGCCCCGTCGATGCCGAGGGACTTGCTGTTCGCGCTGTCCCACGACAGCGCGTCGCCCGTGTTGTTGGTGTCGGCGTAGGACTGGAGGCGGGCCAGGGGGCCGGTCTGGGCGCGGAGGTCGGCGATGGCGTTCTGCACGGTGAGGGCGCTAATGGCGTCGTCCGCGCTCATCTGGCTCAGGTGGACACCGATGGGGAACAGTGCGAGGATGCTGGTCACGCCCACCAAGAGGACGAAGATGGCCATCAACACTTCGAGAACCGTGGTGCCGCCGGCCGTTCTTGTCGCTTTCGTTAGCATGGCTCAAACCTGTCCGAATATGGCCTCAATGGTCCGTCAATAGCCTGCCGGCTTGCTGGTGTAAAACGTCTCTTGGACCCAACCCTGGTTGCGGATGTCGTCCGGTTCGGTGCCGCACAGGCGGTCGTTTCCTCCCGCCTTGGTGTTCGGCCACGTCGCCATGTTGGGGCCCATGGAATAGAGTTGGTACCTCTTGCTGTTGTAGAAGTCTTTCTTGCCGGGGGTGCGTTCGACCCCGCGGCCGGAGCTGTCGTATTCGGTGGCGGATGTGTAATAGAATAGGTTCTCCCAGGCGTCCTTGACGTCCTTCCGCTTGGGGAACCAAGTCTGGAGACTGGCCCGTGTCCAGCCGCCGCTCGTGTTGGTGAGGGTGTAGACCATCGTCTCACCGGTCCCGGTGGGATAGGTCCCCTTGTCCTCCCTGTACTTGTCCAGGGCAACGTCGATCAGGCGCATGGTGGCCTCGGTCGCTCTGATGTTGGCGGCATCCTTGATGTTCGGGATGGCCAGCGCGGCCAGAAGGCCCATGACCGTGAGTATGGTCATTACGAGGATCAGTTCGATGAGGGTGAACCCGGCGGTCATTCGAGGAACACGGTTCATTTCGAAAACCTCGTTTAGAAGTCGCCGGCATTCAGGTCGGCCCAGTTATAGTCGGACAGTGTCCTGGGCGAACTGCCCCAGCTCCGCAGGTCGTCATCCGTGCCGTACTTGCCGTCGTAACCCGCGGCGAAGATGTCGAACTTGCCGACTGCGTACCTGGGGGCCTCGAGCTGGTTCCATGTGCCGTTCGTGGTGCCGCCGCTGTTGTAGATGAGGCGCTTGCCCCAGTGGTCGATGATTTCCGGAGCCAGGTCGCCGTCTTTGTCAGTCAGGACGTTATCCTTGAAGGTGTAAGAAATCGTGTAGGCCTTCCGGCCGACTCCAGCGGTGCTCGAGTCCCAGTACAGGGCATGACGCCAGGGGTATGTGGCCGGGGACTGTCCGTTGACATAGACGATGGAAGCGCCGCTCAGGAAATAGACCAGGCATTCGGAGGTCTTGTCGAGGCCCGCATGGGACTGCCCCTGGTTCGTGCCGGCGGGGTGCTTGTCGGGCGGATAGGCGTTGTGTGCGGTGCGGTAAATATCCAGGGCCATCGAGAGGCCTTCGATCAAGGCGTTGGTGCGGGTCTCCCCGACCGTCTGGCGGATTCTGGATAGTGTCGGCACAAGGATGGTCATCAGGATGGCGATGACCCCCATGACGACGAGGAGTTCGATGAGGGTGAATCCGCGCCGGGCCGACGGTCGTGTGTCGTGTGCAAACATTGGACGGTTCTCCTTGGACGCGCTCTTCTTGGCCGTTACTAGTTGTTGCTCATGTTCTTCATCATGTCAATCAGGGGCAGGAACAGGGCTATGACGATGAACCCGACGGTGACGCCCATGCTGACGATGAGGATGGGCTCGATCAGGCTCATCAGGCCGCCGACCAGCGCGTCCACGTCTTCGTCGTAGGTGTCTGCCACCTTCAGCAGCATCTTGTCCAGTTCGCCTGTTTCCTCGCCGACGTCGACCATGTTGATGACCATGGGGTCGCAGATTTTCGCGGCGCCAAGCGGCGCGGCCATGCTTTCGCCCTCGCGGATGCTGTCGTGAACCTTGACGAGGGCGCCCGAAACGACGACGTTCGGCGTGGCGTCCTTGACGATGTTGAGGGCCTCCAAGATCGGAACGCCGCTGGTTATCAGCACGCCCAGCGTTCGGGCGAACCGCGAGATGGTGGACTTGCTCACGATGATGCCGAAGATGGGCAGCTTGAGCTTGACGTAGTCGATTCCGTATCGCCCGGTCTTCGTGAATGCGAGCAGACGGTAGAACATGAACAGGGCGAACGGCACGCCTATGATCAGGTACCATTGGAACCTGACGATGTCGCCGGCCTTCATGAGGATCTGTGTCGGGGCGGGCATTGCCATGTTCATCTCGGTGAACATCTTCTGGAACTGGGGGACGATGTAGCCGATGATCACCAGCAGGATGCCGCCGGCCACGGTGACGACGGCGGCGGGATAGATCATCGCCGAGACGACCTTCTTCTTGAGCCGTTCAGCCTTTTCCATAAAGCCGGAAAGGCGGTCGAGGATCTGATCCAGGATACCGCCTGCCTCGCCCGCCTTGACCATGTTCACGTACAGCTTGTTGAACGCCTTGGGGTGTTTGGCCAGGGCTTCGGAGAGGGTCATGCCGCCTTCCACGTCGTCGGCCACGTCCATGAGGTCGTTCTTGAGCATGCCCGGCTTGAGCTGGTCGCCCAGGATTCGGAGGCTGCGCACGATGGGCAGGCCGGCGTTGATAAGCGTGGAGAGCTGGCGCGTGAAGGTGGACAGGTGCTTCTGCTTGACCCCGCCGAGGGAGAAGGTTTTCTTCTTGCCTCCCGCCGCGGCGGGCGCCCCGGCTTTCCGAGGGGCGCGCTTGCCCGCCTTTTCCTTGACGCTGGTGGGGAACAGGCTCATGCTCCGAAGCTTGTTGAGGGCTTCGTCGCTGCTGGCCGCCTCGATCTCGTTGCGGACCTCCTGTCCCTGGCTGTTCAGTGCCCGGTAGGTGAAAATGGCCATCTCTCTTTCTCCTTGCCCATGGCTGTTCGGCCAGGCGCGCCGAACGGTTCCGGGAAAACCCCGCGCCGAGCCCCGACCCGGCGCCGGCTCTCCTTCCGGCCTAATTATAGGCAACGCCCGGGGGGGAAAGCAAGTCGAGAGTAGCGGGTAAAGAGGGGCAAATGGACAGCAGTGAAATGAGGCCTGTTCCGGGCTCCAGGTCTCGGCGGTCGGCTGGCCCGGTTCACTCACTATTTGATGTTTGGAGCTTCGGATTTCTTCCGGATTTCAGATCCCCTGCGTCGGGCCCGACCCGCCGGCTCAGTCCGCAGGTCTGTTCTGCGCGTCGACCTGGACGACCCGCGACTGGTGTTTGGGCAGTTCCGCCTCGTCGAGGAGGGCGTAAGTCACGATGATCACCTTGTCGCCGACCTCGCCGAGGCGCGCGGCAGGCCCGTTAAGCTCGACGGCCCCGCTGCCGGCCCGGCCGGCGATGGCATACGTCTCGAACCGCTTGCCATTGTTCAGGTTAAGGACCTGGACCTGTTCGTTGGGGAGGATGTCCGCAGCGGACAGAAGCGTGGAGTCGATCGTGATGCTGCCTTCGTAGTGCAGGCTCTTGCCAGTGACGGTGGCCCGGTGGATCTTTGACCTAAGCATCGAACGTAGCATAAGTTAAACCCCTGCTGCCAGAATCACGTTGTCGATCAGCCGCGTCGTGCCCACCAAGACGGCCACTAACGCGACGTCACCCGATCTGACCGCCGCGACGGGTCCCAGTGTGTCCGGGTCGACAATCTCAACATAGTTTACCAGGGCCGATGGTTCCTTGTCAATGCGGGCGCGCATCCGGG
>CAYXNI010000071.1:0-9154 GCA_964466285.1 uncultured Planctomycetota bacterium
TGCCGTCCGGCTCGTACACCTCCACGACAGCCCCGAGGTCCCCCCTGCACAGGCCCTTCTCCGGCAAATCCTTCTGGAGGACTACGGTATCAAGTACCTTATACCTCATTGCTTCTCTCCCGGATACGCTGTGACAAACCGCGGAACACTTTCACCTTCACGGATGACCCACACTGTAACTACGTCAACCGGCTTCCCGTTCGGCCCCGTGAGAATACCACGCACTTCGTACTTTCGGCCGTACTCAGTCGATTGGCCTTCCTTCGCATCCTGCGACCGCACGAGCGTCCTCAGGTCAGCCTCAAGCTGTTGCCAGCGATCCCTATTATATCCGAAACCTGCAAAGAATGCCGCCTTGAACCGGCCTACCGGATGGGCAAACGAGAGCAAGTAGTCCTGCAACTTGGCAGCCTCAATGACAGCCCCATCGGCACCCGGTAGCTTCATGCAATTGCCTTCTCTTCACTAGGATAAGTCCGCGCATATTCTCTGTGGGCGTCTCAGGCTTGTCAACAGGAAAACCGCTCTTCTTTGCTCCTCTGTGCATTCGCTGGCTCAGAAACCTGCCCAGATCCCGCGTGGGCCGGGACGACCAGCGGGCAGAACCGGAGCCTGGGCTCGGTCACCTTGACGACCAGGCCGTGCGAGACGGCGACGAACCCGTGCAGCATGCGGCTGATATGCAGGTCGTCGCAGTCAGCGGCATTCAGGCCGACCCCGCGGAAGAGTTCTTCGATGTCCATACGACGTTTATACCATTTCCCCGGAAAAAGCGGAAAGTTCTTCCGGCCAGCGCGGGGACCATCAGCAGAGCCGCAGCGCCATGTGGGCGGCAGTCTTCCCCGAAATCCGGGCTGGAAGCATAACCTCTTGCCAACGACTAACGTGGGGTTCAGCGGTGTGACAGGCACACCGCTGCAGCATCCACCGCTGCATCTTTGGTTCAGGGAAGATCTGGGGCCCGTGCCCGTGTTTCGATTCTTGAGATACCGTCTCGCAGGGTGCCGCCGGGAAACCAGTAGTCCACACGCCGTGAGTCCCGACGGTACAGATTCGTGAGCCATGTGTGCCAGAGGGGGTGAACATCGATCTGATGCTCCTCTGGTACAGGGTACTCTGCTTGAAATGCAGCGGGCAATACTTCTGAAAGCCATCCCGCGTGATAGATCGTGTTGTCGGTTGCAGCTTGTTTCGTGAGGGCGTCGAGCAGCGATTTGAAGTCCATCTGGCGCAAGGATGCCATTTCCCGGTCTGCTTGTGGGTTTCCGATATAATGTCTTGTGTGGACGAGCTTAACGTACTGTAGGGACAGAGCCACGCCCAATAGGAGCGCAGATGCCACTCCCGACCACCGCAGATAGTTGTTCTTGGGAATCAGGAAGATGAAGAAGGCGCATACGGCGGGAACCAACCACTGGTTCGTTGGTGTGCCGGCTCGACAGCAGTGAAGGCCAGATAATGAACCGAGCAGCGCTACTCCCAGGGCGGCGAAGACACTGGCCAAGACTCTGGTCCAGCGCAATGGGGATCGGCGGGACACCCATAAGGCGATGAGGGTGATGATCGGGGTCAGCATAATGACAACTGCCTGGATTGTTCCCGGTCCGTCGTACCTCATCTGTTTCCTCCTCTTCGAAGCCTAACGCAATAGCTCACCTGCCCGGCCTGCGTGAGTGGGCTGTGAACTCTCAGAGACCCATGTCGCGGGCCGGGTCAGGTACAGCGCCTGGTTAGGCGCGAAACCTCGATCAGAACCAGTGAGCCTTCATCGCCGCCAGGAACTCCGGCGTGACGGGGTAGCCAGACTCCGAGCCGATCACCGAGTCGATTCCGCAGCGGGGGCACAACGCCGTCTGGCCGACCCCCTCCCAGTCGTCCGTCCAGTCCTCGACCTCCGACGGCGGAAAGACCGCACAGCAGTAGAAGCAACCGCACCGCTCGCTGGCAAGGACTTCCTCCCGGTGACGGATCGAGTGGCGATGCGCTCGGATGATGTCGTGTGTTGCCATCCGCGTTCCTTTTCGCGCCGCCCAACTACGTCTCACATGGTTTCTGGATATCCACGTCGCAGACTGAGCTAAGGCGTGGACTCATCCGTCGCCTTCAGTTCCTTGTTAGTATTGTGAACCTTTCTTAGCTTGGCCATAAGATAGACGGACACAGGGAGCGCGCCAAACAGTGTGGCAATTTCGGCAACCGCGCTCACCGACACCCGAGGGTCCTCATCAGTGCGAATCCCTATGAGACGCCCTCCGTACCAATAGAATAGTGCGGCAAAGACGACAGACACCACGAGTGATAGCATCAGGAGGACTTCTGGCATGAAGCGTTTACTGGAGAGCTTCATACTCTTGCATCAATCTTTCCCGTGTGGGCAACTACGTCTTACATGGTTTCTGTATAAGACGCATGCCGTTCGCCTGCATCCTGCTCTGTCAACGGTGCCGAACTGAGCGGGAGTACACCGGTATTATAGCTGCGCGGAGGGCGGATGTGTGCGAAGTTTTTCGCACAAAATCGCTGGTTTGCTTGACAGGGGCCGGGGCGCGGTGTATATATAAGGGCGATGTGAGAAGGCGGTCGCTGGCGGCCGCCTTTCGGCATGAATGGGGGCGGAGGCTGTGAAAAAGTTTTTTTTGCGAAACAAAGCCAATTTGGCGGAAGGGCTTGCGGAATAAGGGAATGTGACGCGCAATCGGGAATTCTTCCACTGTGGGGCGGCGGAAGATGTCGATGACGACGACGAGGGGGACGAGGATGAGGAGTATTACGACCTGTCGGCTCGGCTCCGGTCCTCAGTCCATTGTCCCTCGTCTCTGGTCCCTCGTCCTTCACACGCTCAGTTTCAGCGTCTTGCCCGCGGTCAGGGTCTTCGGCACTTTCAATGCCGCTTCGCCGAGGCCGGTGAGTGCGAGTTTCTTGAGCATGAGCGTTCCAGCGCCCACGGTCAACTCGACCGTCGCACCTTTCTTGGATGCCTTCACCCGGCACGTGCCCCAGGCGTTGCCGGTCGACCAGAAGTGGAGGCCGGTCTTGGCGGCGAAGGTGATTGTGCCGTCGACGCCGGAATAGTGGAAGCCGGTCAGCGCGAGCACTGCGGCCCAGGCGGCCATCGCGCGGGCGTAGTGGTGGCCGCACTCGGCCTCGTCCCACGGACTGCGCTTGCGGCCGTCGTAACGGTCGCGGATGGCGGTGATGGCGCGCAGGCCGTCGCCGGTCAAGCCCTCATAGAGCATGCCGATCGCGGCCGTGTACTCGAACCCGGTCATGACCTCGGTGAAGTAGGGGAAGGGGCGATTCGGCCGGTTGCCGTAGGGATAGCTGGCCATGAGCAGGGCCTTCTCGCCGTTGAGCACGAAGCTGCGCATGTTGTTGAAGTGGGCGTGGAACGTCTGGAAGTTGTATTTCATGATGCTGCGGAGCGTGGTCTTGACGTGCTCGGGATCGACGAGGTAGCCGAGCCCGCAGACGTGGGCGGTGTACTGGCCGACGAGTTGGTCGACGAGGCAGGCTTTGCCAAGCTGCCAGTCGGGACTGCTGGTGTCGCCGCCGCCAAGGCGGGTGCCGTCGGCGATTGTCGCAGGGTCGGCGACCGGCCGGATCTGGTGTTCGTAATACTCGCCGTTGAAGAGATTGGCGTCGACCCAAGCCTTGCCGCGGTCGAAGAGGTCGCGGCAGGTTGCGGCGAACCGGGTGTCGCCGACGGCCCTGGCCATCTCCTCGGACGCGCGGAGTGCGCCGAGGTACCAGATGCACATCTGGCCGTTGGGGCCGAAGTACTCGACGTCCATCGTGTTGTGCTGGCAGCCTTCCATGACGCCGTCCTTGTCGGCGTCCCAGCCGCCTGGTACCCAGCAGAACGAGATGGCCTTTTTGACGTTCGGCCAGAAGGTCTTGAGCATCTCGTTGTCGCCGGAGAGCTGCCAGTCGCGGTACATTTTCATGAGGCAGCCCATCTGGCCGTCGGCCGCCGCCTTCTTCCATTCCCGGGCTCGACCGATCGGCAGGTTGACGCGGAAGCTCATGCAGCCGTCGTCGTGGACGGCCTGCTGGAACTCGACCTCGCGCATCGAGCGTGCGAGCGATCCGAAGAGGAAGGCGGTGGTGTTCTCGTAGTTCCAGACGTGGGTGCACGAGCCGTGGCAACAGCCGCCGTGGTCGGCGCAGCCTTCCCATCCGTAGAAGCGGCCGTCCGCCGTGCGGAACGAGGTCTGCACCCGGAGCGAGCTGATGTTGTTGAGTGCGGCCTCCTTGACGGACTTCGGCAGGCCGGTCCCGACGAAGCTCTGGACGAAGGCGATGGTCTCGGCCTCGAGCTTCGGCAGCGCGGCGGCCGTCTTCTCGGCGGCGTCCCAGGCGTCGGCGTATTGCGTGCAGTAGTAGTTGCCGATCCAGTCGGGGTTGCACGCGCCGGCGCAGCACGGCGTCTCGCCCTCCTTCTTGGGCGCAGGCGTCCACGTCTGCCGGTTTGGGAAGTGCCACGTGAGCAGGAAAGTCACTTCCTTCGTCGCGCGCGGCGCGAGCTTGACGCTGACCGCGAGCGACGCCGACGGGTCGTTCTGGCCGGTGATGGTGCGTTCGGTCAGTTGACCGTCGGCGCTGAAGTCATCCCAGAAATCGAGGACGTCGGTGGACCAGCCGCCTTCCCACGCGGTGCGGTACGTGACGCCCTTGCGGGCGAGCGTGGTCAGTGCGATCGTGCCGTACTGCTCCGCCGCCTTGTCCACGCCCTTCGAGCCCAGGAACATGCCCTGGAGCTTGCCGGTCGCGCGGAACTCGTTGAAGTTCTCCTTGCTTGCACCGCCCGCGCCGTCGGTGCCAATGAAGTTCTTGACGTTGCCGCAGACGGACGCATCGACGGACTTGCCCGTCTTGTTCTGAAGGACGAACCGCAGGACGACGACCGGGATGCCGCTCTTGTCGGCGTCGGGCGGCACGAGCGGGTTGAACGCCTCGATCCGCACATCGACAGGCACGTCGGGATCGGACAGCAGAACCTGGCCGAACGGGTAGGCCGCATGGAACGTGCAGTTGCGGAAGCGGGGCATCCCGTGGTTGGGGATCGGGCAGCCGTAGCCGCCCTCGTAGTCCTCGGGCGGTATCTGGCCTTCGAGCGCGCGGGTAACGGCGTTCCGCCCGGCGGGCTTCGCGTAGAGTGCAAAAAAGCAGCGGTTCGGCGTGAAGTCCTTGGCCGGGCGGTTGACGATCTCCCAATCGTGCAGGTCGCCGCGCCCGCCCAGCGAGATCGTGCCCGTGCCGATGCCGCCCAGCGGCAGCCCAATGCGGCGAAGATGCTTCGAGTCATAATCCGTCAGAACCGGCCATTCCTTCTTGAGCTTCATCGTCGTCCTCTCCTTCCCATCAAAGTTCAGAGTCACAAGACCGCGGCCATATTTTATCGATTCTTCCCGCCGTGTATAGAGAAAACCCGCCGTGCACGCAATCGGTCTGGGGCCGGGCCGGTGGCGATGACCCGCCCAGACCAGCAACAGCTTGTCCGCCCGGCTCTCGGCCCACACATACGCATGGCGTACCAGCCTTGCCTTCGGGCATCCAGCCCGAGAACCTGCCTGCTCACGCCGCCGACCCGGCCGCGCCTGTATTGACACGCGCTCCCCCCCCACCTATAATGACACAAAAGGCGGATTCGCACCGGCTCTCTTATCATCATCCGCAAGGAGCAGCCATGAGCGACTCGGTATCACACGAGCCGTCCCAGCGCGCGAACGATCCCGGCACCCGCTGGGAGATCGAGTTCTACGAAGACATCCTCAAACGCAATCCCGACTACGTGGAAGTTCTTGCCGTTCTCGGCGGCCTGTATACCGGCAACAGAATGTACAGAAAGGGGCTGCACGTCGACCAGCGCCTCGCCCAGCTCAAGCAGGACGACCCCATAGTCCAGTACAACCTGGCCTGCAGCTACTCGCTGCTCAACCAGGCCGACAAGGCGATCGAAGTCCTGAAGAAGGCCATCGAACTGGGCTACAGTGACGTGGACCACATGACCAAGGACACGGACCTGGACAATCTTCGTTCAGATCCACGGTACGTCGAGATCGTTGACCGCATCCGGTGCAGGAACTCCTGAAGTGGGCCACGGGCCAGAGAAGGGACCGCCGACTGCCGGTTCCGCCAGACTCCGCAGTCCGTACCTCGGACTTCAGGCTATTGACCTGGAACTTTAGACTGTGAACGTGAACCCCCCCGCTCTCATCACGGACCGGCGCCTCGGCCCATGAAAAAGAATCCCCTCTATGCGCTCTTGTTCGCCTGGCTCTTGCCCGGGGCCGGTCACTGGTATATCGGCCAGCGGTACAAGGCCGGCCTGTTCCTTGTCCTGATCCTGGGAGTGTTCGTTGCCGGCCTGGCCATCAACACCGGCAGCGTCAACGCCAGGCCCGTCGGCATGCTGAAATACTGCGTTGCCTTTGTTACCAGAGATCCCGCGTGGGCCGCCACCATAGACACCGGACGGCACGCCGTCGCGTTCCTCCTCCAGGCGTGCACCGGGCTTCCAGCGGGGGTCGCCCTCATATCGACCTCGGCATGTGAAGAGATTCCCGCTTCCAAGATGAGCGACTTCGGCATGCTGTTGACACTGATGGCCGGCTCCCTCAACGTTCTCGTCATGACCGATGCCCTTTACCGGGCGGCCCCGGAGGCGGAAAAATGACCGGACTCGGCCAGTACATCGGCGGACTCCTGCTGTGCCTGGTCGTGTCCCTCGTCTACAGCATGACGCGGAAGGACACCCCTGCGACAATCGCCCAGGAGACGTTCGTCGTCCTTCTCTACATCATCGGCGCGATCGCCGTCGTCAGCATCGCGGTCATGCTCATGATTATATTCGCGGCGAAGTTCAAGTAGAACGCGCTCGCGGAAATTTTTGGCCTCGAAAAGGCTTGACAGGTATCGCTTGGGCAATATAATTCTGCAACTGGTAGCCTGTTTTTCTGAAAAGAGTATCGGTATTGTCCCGAGGTGCCTTGGCGGCAGAGATGCCGGGCCGAGCCCGTTTTTCGAGAAAGGAGCAGATCATGTTTGAGGGAAGGTATTCAGCCTCTGCGAAAACCGCTGCCCCCCGCGTCGCATGGACTCTCACGCTCGGACTCGTCCTGCTCGCCTCGGGGTGCGGCTCCGTCGCCGTCAACGTAGACCAGCCGCCCGGAGTCCGCGTCGAACTCTGCCAAAAGGCAAAATGGTTCCCCGGCTTCGGCCCCGACTGGTGCACAGGCTGGGACACGCTCAACGCGAACGCCGTCCAGAAAGACCAGCCGGTTGAGTTGAAGATGGAAGCCCACGGGGGCTGGTTTGACCGCACGTTCACGTGCTTCCCCCGGCAGTATCGAGCCTCGTTTGATTTCTCAGAGATGGCCGTCTATCCGAACACCCCCACGAGCGTGATCGAAGTCCGATACGTGCAGGAAATCATCCCGCCCAAGCACCAGGAGATCGTCCGCCTCTGGCACTCCGGCCGGACACTTGACGTCCTCACCAATATCCCCGTCGACGTGCTGGCCGACGTGCTCTACAACCTGGGCGACAAGTTCACGACGCTGCTCTCCGAAGTGAACCCGGACCTGCAGAAAGAGGCCGCCGCCCGCCTCAAGACGATGCTTGAATCAGCCCAGCAGCCATCCCCCAAGGAAGTGGAATCCTGGCTCAAGTCCTTCCTGAACAAGCAGCAGTTGGACCAGGTCCTTCGCTGGGTCCGCCGCGGCGTCACACTCAGAGAGGTCAAGTGGGTGCCCCTCGGGGGCGAGGCTAGGCAGCAGGGCGTCCCGCCCCTGTTCCGCCTCCTCAAGGACATTGTCGAGCTCGTCATCCGTCAGCCCGAGATCCGATCGACACACGTCAATTTTCTCAAGGACGTGATCCTGCGCGACCTCCTCGTGAAGAGTACCAAGACACAGCTTGTCAACCTTGCCGCGCTCCGGTTCTACGCCGAGGTCGTCACCTACGACACGACGTACTTCAGCGACCGCACCGTTCCGAGCCTCGACCTCATCCAGGACATCGGCCTGGCCGAAGTCGTAGCCCCGACGCCCGAACAGGAAACCGAACTCCAGAAATACGGCATGACCCGCAGTGTCCGCTTCGACCGCGCCGACCGCGCCGAAGCCATCAGCCGCGGCCTCCCGCCAGCCGGCCTTCAGCCCACACTCATGACCAGCGTCCGGTCCCAGGTCATCGGCGCACTCCTCGAAAGCGAAATGGCCTACGTCGTCATCTGGAACAACCCCGACACAAAAGACCCCGTCCGCTTCCTGACCACCGTAGTCACCGTCGGCCCCTACGGCATGGCCCGAGTCTGGGCCAGGCACGGCAGCGACGTCTACGAGGCCAGCGCCGCCTTTGAGAGCGATCCCGCGCTGACCAGCATCGCCTCGTGGGTCATTGGCGTCCTCGATCAGCGCGACCTGTTCGTAAAGCTCGACAAGCCCATCGCCGCCTTCGCCTTGGGGAACCGGCGGATCGCCCCGTGGTCAAGAATGGCCGTTCCCCCAGTCTCGCAGCAAAAGCCGGCCCAGGAACTGGAACCGACCGAGAAAGCCCCCTCCAAGTGAGCTTGTTCCGGAATCCACGAGCCGGCAAGTAGTTAGGACGGCTCCCCGAACCGTGCGAGCGGCGGTCCTGTTTCCCCATTCTCGCAGCAGGTTTCTTTCGCAGGCCCCTTGCCTCACGCCCCAACCGCGCTGCCAACCTGGAATTCAACGAAAAGAATCAAAAAGACAATCCTGATGCTAAAGAATCTGCACTTTCATGTCGATACAGAAACAGTGGGTTGCATCGTCATGCACCTCTGCGTGGTCTGAAGCCCTATTCGGTCCACGTCGCACCAGATTGGCAAGATGAGTACATCCGCCGGGTCGTGCGTCGTCCTGTTCCTCAGTTTGGTTCCGGGTCGCACGGCGGCATAGGTTCTTGAAAAGGAGGGCCGAATTGTGACCGGAAAGAATTGGCAGTGTGTTGGTTTGTTTATGGCGGCGATCGCCGCGTTCTCGCTGGCCTGCGGGAACCCCCAAGTGGTCTTCGCGGCCACTCCCGACTCGCCCGTCGAACAGGCGTTGAACACCGCGCAGGGCAGGGCCGCCCTCGCGCGGGCTGGCATCTCGCCGGACCAGTTCAAAACAATGCTTCAGTCGCTTTC
>CAYXNI010000072.1:0-9150 GCA_964466285.1 uncultured Planctomycetota bacterium
ATGTAAAACCCTACGAGTGGACGGGCGAAGAGCTTGTCGAGTTCATCAAGTCCGTGATCGCGCCCGATAGCTGGACGGAGGGGGCGCTCGGGGGCGGCGTGAGGGGGGGCTTTTAAGGTCGCGGTCTGGCGGGCGCATTGAGGCGCCGCTGGCGAGTTGCTGAACGGATATGACAAGGACGGGGCGGCTGGAAGTAAACCAGCCGCCCCGCTTTTTCATGCTCACAGGCGCTGGCGGGCAGGTATCACTTCCACAGCGTGAGGGTGGCGGGCCCGGCGAGGCCGAAACGGACAAACGAGTATCGGTCGGTCCAGACCTGGGCGGGGGTGGTGGGGCTGTCGGTCCAGCTCTTGGCGGTGCGGAAGCTGGCGGGCCCGACGAAGTGGAGTTCGCCGTCGACGTGGTGATGTGGTCCGAGCAGGTTGCGGCAACTGGCCGCGAGCTCGATCCTGATCTCGTTGCGGCCGGGAACCAGCAGGCTTCCGGTCTCAAAGTCATACGGACGCCAGGCCCGCACGCCGGCGGGCTTGCCGTTGACGAGAATCTTGGTGGTAATGGCATCGGGCGGCTCGAGATGGAGGCGGACGCCATTGCTTGTTTTCAGTTGTTTCTCGGAGATCATCACGGTCTGTGTCAGGCGGACGCGGCCGGCGTAGAATGGGAGGCCCTGTTGGACGAGGTCGCCTGTGGTCACCTGGCTCCAGGTGTCGGCCAGGACGAAGGGTGCGGCGGTGCGGACGGCCCGCCGGTCGAGGGTCTCCCACGGCGATGAGGCGCGGAGGAGGAACTCGCCTGTGATGTAGATGCTCTCGATCTCCGGGCCGTAGTGCAGGCGGTTCTTCTGCTCGGCGGTGATGCTGGCCATGGCCATCTGCCGTTTCCGCTCCGCCTCTCCGGCGATGAGCCGGCGGAGGATAATCTCGTTCCTGTCCTGGGGCTTGAGCAAGTGGGCTATGTCGAGCCGGCGGAACGAGATGTCCCGCCACCAGCCCAGGTCGCCCTCTGCGGTTCGAGTGCCCACCGCCAGCCCGTTCATGCTGATTTCATACGCGCCCGGCTCCTCGACCACGAGGTGGAGGGTCTGGGGCAGCTTGGCGGAAAAGAGCGCGTCGAACGAGTATTTGAACTCGCAGACCTCTGACCCGACGACATGCCGGAGGTTGTCCTGCACGGTGAGGACGGGCATCTGGGCCGACCATTCGCCGTTTCCGATCCGGTACGAGCAGTAGTCGAGGGTCAGGGCGTTGGGATCGGTGCGTTCGAGCGACCAGGTGTCGCCGAGCGGGATTTCGAGAACGAGGCGGGTTTTCTTTTGCCGGACGACGGCCGGCTTTTTTCGCTTGTGGAGGACGAGGAGGTGCGAGCCCATCGGCTCGAACTCGAGAGCAGTCTCCAGCATCCTGCTGCGCCTGCGGGTGGCGAGGGGGCGGGCCTGGCCGGTCTCGGGGTCCCACCGTTCGAGGCGGCCGGTCCCCGGCAGTCGGACGGTCGCGTCGACTCGGGTGTCTTTCGAGGTGTTGGCGAGGAAGAACACCTGCTTCTGCCGGAGGTCCCGCTGCTGGACCCAGACGGTGGCGGCGTGGGCGCCGTTTTTGTCGAGCACTTCGATGCGGGGCGGCACGGTTTTCCGAAGCTCCTCCTTGAGCCGTGCAGGTTCGAGGTGGACGGGGGATGCGTGGGCGAGCGTTTCGGCCGGCCGGGGCGAGGGGCGGCCATCCATCAGTTCGGGCGGCGGGCCGAGCAGGATCACGGCGCCTCCCGCCTTTCGGAACCGGTCGAGGAGCCCGACGGTGGTCTTTCGCAGCGTGAGGCACGGTGGAACGATCACGACCGAGTATTCCGCCGACTTGACCCGGAGCCGCCTTCCGCTCACGCGGCCGGACGCGGCCAGGATGGACTCGTCGCCGAAGTCGAAGTCACGGTGGAAGCCGAGGAGCGCCCGGCAGACGGCGGCCAGGCTTTCGTTCAGCTCCTCGATTTTGCGTGAGTCGGCCGGATCGTACGCGGCCCAGGCGCTTTCGGCCGGGTGGAGCACAAGCACATCAGCCAGATGCTTGCCGCGTGTCAGCATGAAGGTAAGGCGGGCGAGATGGCCGGTGAGCAGGGGATAGTCGTCCCACCAGGGTTGTTGGTAGTGAAGCGAGGGCGGATAATCGCGCTTGCGGCAGCCTCGAAGCGAGTAGTGCGACAGGTGCGTGCAGCAGAAGTCGACCCCCTGGACGAACTGCCACTCCGCAAGCCATTTCAACTCCTCGAAGCTGACGTTCCAGCCGGCGCATCCGAACATCTCCGACAGCACGCGCCGCCCGCCGAACTGGTGTGCGACGCTGCTCGCCTGCTTGCAGGGCAGGGGATCGGTGATGAACCGGCCGAGTTGATCGATCCCGGGAATCTGCATGTGCGGGTAGTGCGGCATCGCGGCGCCGATAAAACGGCTCTGACTGCTGAGGCTGTCCTCGCCCATGAGGTGACCGGTGAGGGCGAGTTTCTTCTTGTGGCACCACTGGCCGAGCTGCTTGACATAGGATTCCACGAACAGTTCCGTCGCCGCACGCCAGAAGTCGTAGCGGAGGCCCGTGGATCCGGGGGTATGGTGAACGAGCAAGGGGAGTTGCGGCAACAGATCGTATCCATGAAGTTTCTTGAAGCACTTTGGGAGCTCGGCCGACCACGGAACCTGCGACCATTGGGGCTCATCGGTGAAAACGCCCGGCACAGTCCTGCCGAATTCGGCGCCGACGGCCGCGCGATATCCCTCGTACGTATGCCGGATGAACTCCTTCACCGCCGCGGGGCTCAGGAGGTCCGTGTAGTTCCGGTTTGATTCATAGAAGAAATGGAGGACCTGGTCGGGGGGTTTGGCTTTCCTCGCGGCCAACTTGGGATCAATTGGGCGGATATCCAGTTCATCGTCGTCGCGTGACCTGACGAGAAACGTCGCGATCGTTTCAGGCGCCGGCTTGAGGCGAACGGGCGGGATTTCCTCCCAACGCAGTTGCTTCACCGCAAAGTCCATGCTCATTGCGGGAATTGCGCCGCCTGCGGAGCCGCTGGGCCAGCGGTCCTCGTCGTAAAGCCACGCCCTTATTCCCGCTGCCTTGCTGGCCGCCACTGCGGTCTTGACGCATTGCATCCACGAGGCGCCCATGTACTCGGTCACGAGGCCCTCTCGCGCGTGCATGAAATGGCCGCCCATTCCGGCCTTGGCCATCTGGTTAAGCTGTCGGACAAGTTCGCCGGCGTCCAGTTCGTCGTTCCACGACCAGAACGAGACGGGGCGAAACTGCACCTGGGACTTGGTCAGTTTGAGGAATTGATCCTTCAGGGTCATCTCGGTTCCCCATCCCCCTCCTTTGTGAACCGTGATGTGATTTTAGTCGCCGTGTTCTCTGATGTCAACATAAGACGCCACCGGCGAGGGCTGAGACGAGAGCTTGCATGGTGGAGAAACCGGACAACTCATTGGCAGGACGTAAATTAGAGAGTCGGCAGCAGGAGTGTATTATTTCGATACGCAGGGCGGCTCACTGCCTGTTCTCACGCAGTCGTAAGCGGGAAGGACGAAGTCCCTGTAGTCATTGGGGTTGCCGCTCTTGCCGGCTTCCGCCGCTTTGATGATGTTGTACATCTCTCTCAGCGCGGGATACCGGGTCATCCAGTCTGCCATGGCCCCGCCGATCTTCTCCAGGCCGTGGCCCGCTGGGGGACCGGCTCGAAATGGTCGGCCACGGCGAACAGGACGTGCGTGAGCCGGGAGCGGCGCGAGAGTTCCCGGCGCTTTCGGGCACTGCGGATGTGGGCCGGCAGCCACAGGCGGGCGTTCCATCTCACCACCACGGCCAGAATCACCGCAATGAGAGCGGCCGCGCACGTTGCGAAGATCAGAAGGGCAATCTGGAGCGGACTCATCTGTTCTTTGCCTGTCTGAGGGCCGACACCACCGGAGACAAGTATGCCGGAAGGCGGGAGCGGACGCAAAAGTGAAAGTTTCCCTGGAAGGGAAATGACAAATGACGGACGCGCGGCTCTTGGAGTCGGCGGTCGTTTCAGATAGAATACATGTGACACGAGAGGTTTGTTCAGGAGAAGGAGCCACGTGGCCAAACTGAAAATCCCGCGGCAGAAGATGCCGCACCAGCCGGCAGAACGGCGCGCCCGGAACTTCGACGAAGTGGCGCTGGGATATGATGAAGAGGCGGCGGTCGCGGAGGCGTCGCGCTGTTTGGGCTGCAAGAACAAGCCGTGCGTCGCCGGGTGCCCGGTGGCGATCGACATCCCGGCGTTCATCGCGCGCATCCGGGAGCGCGATTTCGCCGGCGCCATCCGCATCATAAAGCAAAACAACTGTCTGCCCGCGATCTGCGGCCGCGTCTGTCCGCAGGAGACACAATGCGAGGAGGTCTGCGTCCTAGCCAAGAAAGAACAACCCGTCGCGATCGGGCGGCTCGAGCGGTTCGCCGCGGACTGGGAGGCCGCTCACGGCAAAGTGGAACAGGTCGAGAAGGCCGCGCCCACGGGCCACCGAGCCGCCGTGATCGGTTCCGGACCTGCCGGCCTGACGGTGGCGGCCGAGCTGGCGCGCCTGGGTGACTCGGTCACCCTCTTCGAGGCCTTCCACAAGACTGGCGGGGTGCTCATCTACGGCATCCCGGAGTTCCGCCTGCCGAAGGCGATCGTCCATCGTGAGGTCGAGTTTGTGAAGAGCCTGGGGGTCGAAATCCGGACGAACGTGGTGGTCGGGCGCACGCTCATCGTCGACGAACTCTTCGAGCAGGGCTACGAAGCCGTGTTCGTGGGGGTCGGCGCGGGACTGCCTTCGTTCCTCAACATTCCGGGCGAGAACTCGCTCTACGTATACTCGGCCAACGAATACCTGACACGCGCCAACCTGATGAAGGCGTACCATCCGGAGTATGACACGCCGCTGCGGCGAGGGCGGAAGGTCGTGGTGGTCGGCGGGGGGAACGTCGCGATGGACGCCGCACGCACGGCCCTTCGCATGGGTGCCGAAGAGGTCCGCCTGGTCTACCGCCGTTCCCGCATCGAAATGCCCGCGCGAGCCGAGGAGGTCGAAAACGCCGAGGAAGAGGGCGTCAAGTTCGAGTTCCTGACCAATCCCGTGCGCATTCTCGCCGATGAGAAACACCGCGTCAAGGCCGTCGAGTGCGTCCGCATGGCGCTGGGTGAGCCGGACGAGAGCGGCCGCCGCCGGCCCATCCCAGTCCCGGGTTCCGAATTCTCGGTCGAGACCGACACGGTTGTTGTGGCGGTCGGGGCCGGCGCGAACCCGCTGCTCACGAAGGCGACGTCTGGGATGGACACCGACCGGCGGGGATATATTGTGACGGACCCCGACACCGGACAGACCACCCGGGAAGGTGTTTATGCCGGCGGCGATATCGTCACCGGCTCCGCGACCGTCATTCTGGCCATGGGCATGGGCCTTCGTTCCGCCCGAGCCATGCATCAATACATGATGTCCAGAAAGAACGTCCAATGGCCGGGCGCTGCGATCTGATTCGGCGTTCCGTCGCTGGTCACTTGCGGCCCTTTTCCGGATTCGCGCAATATCTGCGGCAGCTTGCGGTATAAGATAGTGGAGGCGCGCGGGTGGGCGGCGGATGCGGCCCGGCGCCGGCGTGCACGTCAGGAATAAATTTCGGCTCAAAAGGCTTGCCAGCCCTTGGCAAGTTGCGCTATAATTCCGTTTGGTGAGAGATGTCCCTCGGTCACCCGGTCTTCGGAGGTCATGCCATGAAGCTCGAAACACTCTTGAAAACCGTTCTGGTTCTCCTGATAGTTGGCCTCGCGGCGGTCGTCGGGTCGTGGTTCACGAGCGAATTCTCGGCCGCGCGCGCACAGGGGGGCGGCGGGAGCGCCTCGGGCGAATGGATGATGGTGTCGTCGGAACTGAGCTCGGGCAACGGCCTGATCTACCTGTTCAACACGCAGAAGCAAGTGCTTCTGGTGTACGGGTACCATCGCGGCTTCGTCGCGCGGGCGACGCGGAATACGTTCCAGGGCGACCTGCAGTTCCTGGCGGGGCGGCACTGCCAGTGGGACCTGCTGTTCTCGCAACTGGTGCCGTTCCCGTACGTGGGTAAGGGAGTGAACACTCCGCCACCGGAGGTCCTTACGCCCGGTGAGATGAAGAAGTTGTTTGAGGCGGCGTCGAAGGTGCCTGGGGCGGGTGGGGAACGATAGCCAGGTCTCGAAACGCCGGCGCGGCCGGCACAGCGTTAGGGGTTTGATCAATGGGTGGCGAATTGCTGACGTTCGACGAAGCTCTTGCCGAGCTTCAGATGGCGACACATGAACTGCGCTCGCTAGTCGCTCAGGGCGAGATACGGGCGTTCCGCGACGAGGACATGCTCAAGTTCCGGCGCACGGACATCCTCGACCTGAAGAAAGTGCGCGAGTCCCAGTCCGGCGACCTGGTCATTGAGCCGGATGAGGCGGGCGACGCCACGGCCGCGGTCGCCGAGGCGATCGGGCCCGAGGCCCCGGCGCCGGGCAAGGAAGTCAAGGCGGCGAAGCACGAGACGGAGGAGACCGAACTCCTGGCCGGCATCGGCCAGGGGGCCGCCGCGGACTTCCTCGGGCTCGATGAGGCAGCCATGGGAGAGAGCAGCGACACGGCCCAGACGGTCGTGCCGACCATCGAGATCGCCGACGAGGACATGATAGACGACACCGCGCGGACCGTGGTCCCGTCGGTCGCGGCCAGCGATACAGACGTGATGGGCGAGGACACCGAACTCCCCACCGCGCCCACGCTGCTCGCCGAAGATGACGAGGCGACGGACATGGCCACGCAGGAAATCAGCACGGACGAAGTGGGCGCGGCCGCGACGGCCGCCGCAGCGGCCGGCGAAGAGCCGCTCCGGTTCCAGGACACCGGCACCGCCGAGTTGGGCATTACGACCGACGACATTGCGGCGGGCGCGACCGCCGGTGTGACCGCTCCGCGCCGTGCGCAGCAGTACCGGGCCGAGCTGGCGGCGGCCGAGCCGGCCTCGCCCGTCTTCCTGGCCCTCGCCATTGCAACGTTCGTCATCCTGCTTTTTGCGGCGCCGATTTTCTACGGCATGGCAACCGACCAGGCCCCGGACTTCGGCCCGTACAAGATGCTTCTCAATCTCCTGAGTCAGAAAACCGTTCAGTAACCCGAGTCGGATCCGGTCTTTTTCTAAGGGAGGTGCTAGTTATGTGGCGCATGGCAGGGATGTTACCCGTTTTGACGTTGGTGCTGGCAGGGTGCGTGAGCAGGCAGGTATACGAGACCGATGTGAATGCCCTCAAGAGCCAGACCGAGGCATACAGGGCACAAGCCACGGGGCTCTCCCTTGAGTTGCGAAACATCAAGGCCGAAAAGGAAAAGCTCGACAGCCAACTGAAAGAGATCCAGGCCTCGGCGGGCGACAGCGCCCAGAAGCTGGACGCGCTCCAGAAGGAATACGAAGCCATCCAGGGCTCGATGGCGGGGCAACTGAGGGACGTTCCCGGGGTTGTGTTTGACAAGTCCGGCGCCATGCAGGTGACCATCTCGTTCGGCAGGGGGGGCACGGAGACTTCCGCCGAAGCCACCAAGACGCTGAAGCAGATCGCCGCGGCAATCGCCAAGACGACGGGGCTGGTCTTCGTGGACGGGCACAGCGACAACGTGCCGGTGGCCGCGCCTGAAACCAAGAAACTGTACGTCGACAACCTTGGCCTTTCGCTGGCCCGTGCGGCCTCTGTCGCCCGCGTGCTGGAGGACGGCGGGGTGCCCTCTGAGCGGCTGGTTGTAAGAGGGTTCGGCAGCACACTGCCGGTCGAGTCCAATGATGAGAACGAAGGCCGGGCCAAGAACAGGCGCGTCGAGATCTACTACATCCCCTCTCCCGCTCCGCCCGTCCCCGAGCCGGTGAAGCTCGAAACGCCCGAGCCGGCAAAGGAACCTGCGGAGCCGGCACCCGCAACGACGGAACCCGCGAAGGCGGAGCCCGCAGCGCCATAAGCCGCACAGGCCCGCATAGCGCACGCCGGAAACGGGGATAGCATGTCCCAGTCGAGTGTTCCACAGCCGCCGTTCTCGGCGAAGTCCCCGCCCCGGCGGTTCGTCCTCGTCATCGCCCTTGTCTGCATCAGCGTGTTTGTAGTGGCTTGGTCGGTCTACCGGGCGCTTTCGCCCTCCGCCGAAGAAGTGGGCCGTCAGTGCTTCGAGCACATGTTCGCCGGCCAGGCCCCCGAGAGTCTGGATGCGCTGGCCCGGTACCGCAAACTCCTTGGGGACGAGATCCCGAAGCAGGCCGAGGAAGAAGCCGCCCGGCTGGGATCCAATCCCAACTACCCCATCTCCATCAGGCAAGCGGATGCGGCTTTTATTCAACGGACTGTTGCGCTCTGCCGGGTGCAGGAGTTCGCTCTTCGGCGTGCGGGCGACGATCCGCGAGGGGCCTCCATTGAAGCGCTGCACTATGTATTGCGCAGGCTGCAGTCGGCCGGCGATGGTGCCGACAAGACGCCCGCCCCGGGCGCTCCGGTCCAAATCCTGTTGCGAGGGTATGCGCAACCTGCCGAGAGCGCCTGGATGATGGCCCTCCTGCTGCGGCTGCGGGGGATTCCGGCCGCGGTCGTCCAACTGCCTCCCCCGGCGGGCTTGCAGGCCCCGTACTTTCTCACGGCCGTGATCATCGAAGAGCGTCTCTACCTGTTCGACCCGTATCGGGGGGTCCCGATCTGCCGTGCGGGCGACCTTGCCGTGGCCGACGTTCAAAGCCTTGTGTCGGGGCACGAGCAGATCGCCCCGGGCTTCGGCGGCCCCGGTTCGCCGGTGACCGTAGACGCACTGAAGAAGGCGATCTACCTGGTTCCCGCGGAATCCGAGGACCTCATCCCCGACGCCTGGCTGGTGAGCAAGCTCATCCGCGAGAACGGCCGCCGGGAGACGGTTTACCACTCGTTCCGGGAAGACCTGAGGGACCTGGGCACTTCAGTCTTCGGCAAGGGGACAGCGTTCATCGACGGCTTTGCGGAACTCACAGCGCAGGGCCGGGCCGAGAAGGTTGCCTTGTGGCCTTATCCGTTCGTGCTCCCGCAGATGATGTCCCGGCCGGAATCTGTCCGGGCGGCCGACAAGGTCGACAAGAAGCTCGAAGAGATCCGGGG
>CAYXNI010000073.1:0-9125 GCA_964466285.1 uncultured Planctomycetota bacterium
TGGCCGACGCCTTCGAGTTCACAGCGGCGCAGGCGGATGCGGCGTTCGACGCGGTCGTGCACGACCCGCCCCGCTTTTCGCGGGCAGGCCAACTTTACGGCTCGGTGTTCTACGGCCAACTCGCACGGGTTCTCCGGCCGCGAGGCCGGCTGTTCCACTACACCGGCGAACCGTACTCCCGCGGCAAAGGCCGCGCCTTCGTTGAAGGTGTCGTGCGCCGGCTCCGGGACGCCGGCTTCGACGTGCGGCGTGAGGACCGCCTCCAGGGCCTTGTCGCCAGACACGGGCGCGTCCGCGCCTGATCGTTCCGGCAGCGCCGGGCACGCATTTTTTCGCCAATTTGGAATAATATTCGGGGCAATTTCGGTGTATAATCGGTTGGATGAACGAGAGAGCATGCAAAGCCGTGGCCACCCTGGACGAGAAGGGCCAGTCGGTGGTAGAATATGCTTTTGTGACGGCGTTGTGCGTCCTGATCCTGATCGGGGCCATGATCGCCGTGCTCGATGCGATGTCTGACTTCTATACGGACGTGACTCGGGTGATTTGTTTGCCGCTTCCCTGATGCGCAGGGGGCGGCCCGCAAAAAGGAGGTATGAGTATGCTCGGACTATTCGGAAAGCTGTTCTGGCGGAAAAAGAAGACCTCGGCTCAGACCGTGGCCGAATACGCTCTGATTGTCGCCCTGGTGGCCATTGCCAGCATCGGCATTCTCACGCTGTTCGGCAACCAGCTTCGCAGCCTGTACAATGCCATCACGAAGCAGATCAAGGGCCAGGACGTCCAGCAGCAGGACGTGAGCGGGCAGAGCGACGACGAGGTCGAGAAGCGGCTGGACAATTTCTAATCCCGGCCAGCCGGGTTCCGCCCAGCAGAGAGGTCCTGTCATGAGTTACCTGGACGCTGTCGTCATCGATTGCGTCCTGCTTCTCACGCTGGGCGTGGCTTTGTACACTGACCTGACCCGCGGGAAAGTGTACGATTGGCTGACAGTGCCCGCGATCGGCCTCGGGCTGTTGGTTAATTTCTTTGCGGGCGGCGTTGATACGGCGCAGGGGAACAGGCTCGCAGGATTCCTGGGCCAGCCGTTTATGGCCAGCCTCGCAGGGTTGGCGCTGGCGCTCGGGATATTCGGTCTTGCTTATCTGTTGCACATGTTGGGCGGCGGCGACGTGAAGCTGTTGGCCGCCGTCGGCGCGTTGATGGGCTGGCGCTTCTTTCTCGAGGCGGCGATTCTGACGGCGTGCGTTGGCGCCGTGATCGCTGTTGGAGTGCTGATATGGCGCGGCCGGCTGATAGAAGGTCTGAAGAGCAGCCTGCTGGCTCTGGTGGCGCCACGCCGGTTCACCAGGCGCCAGCAGTCGGCCCCGCCCGGAGCGGCGGAAATGATCACCATTCCCTATTCGGTCGCCATCGTCATCGGCACGGTGGCCGCCTGGCTCCTCAGCTCGATGGGAGGATGGCCCGCACCAAAATGAAACATTCCGCCCAAAAAGGCACTGTCATTGTCGAGTTCGCCATCGTATTCCCCATCATGCTGATGCTTGTGCTCGGCGTCATACAGATATCCTTCATGTTCGTCGCCCGCACGGTCGTCGAGTATGCGGCGTTTGCCGCCGCTCGCGCCGAGCTCGTCGGCGAGGACCCCGCCCGTGCCGCCCAGTTCGTTTGCAGCACGATCTCCGGGCCCTCGTATACCCCTGGCACCGGCCGGCCCATCGTCGTGCCAGGCTGGGGCGTACTGCCCAGGTCCGAATCATCCTCGCTCAAGACCACGGCGGACGTCATCGAAGGCTTCGGCGACCGCACCGGCACTGTCACCGTCGAGGTCACACACCTGTACGAGCTCGTCGTGCCCGTCATCCCCTTGCTTCTCAAACCGGTTGCCAACCCCATTCAGCCCGGCGAGGACATCGACGGCCTTTTTGTCACGGTGAACGGCTCCCCGCACCTCGCGATCAGGGCCCGCTACACCCGGCCCGTCCCGTGGGACGAAGAACTGAAAGAGGCGCAGGGCCATCCGATCATACCGAACCTGTGAGGGCTTATCATGCGCCAGTCATCATCTGTTCGTCACACGTCATCCGTTGTGAAAAGCAACGCCGCACCCGCCAGGTATGATGGCAGACGAAGTCGACCGTCAGGTACGAACGATCAAGGGTTGACGATTACGATTGACGGTTAACAGTTAACGAATAATGATTAACGAAGAACGGCAAGGGACTGCGATGAAACTGACCCGTGACCAGAGCGGACAAACGATGGTTTTCGGCGCCATCTCTCTGTTCCTCCTCGTCACCGTCACCGCCATGATCTTCAACGTCGGCCAGGTCGTGACTCACCGCACGGAGATGCAAAACGCGGCCGACGCCGCCGCCCGCACCGGTGCAGTGACCGAGGCCAACTTCGTCTCCACCATCGCTTTCCTCAACGACGGAATGGCCTACATCTACTACAACCTGATGCGCTACGCGACCAACGTCACCGTGTTCGGCGTCCTCGCCGAGCTCAAGGAAACCGGACCGCCCTACCCCAGCGACGCCGTCGTCGGAGTCGCCAACCCCGTCGCCCAATACAACCAGGCGTTCTTGGACGCCAGCCAATGGGTGCCGCGATGCTACACCTGGCTCAACTCCATCAACCGGGTCGAACGCGCCATCGCATTGAGCGGCGCCGAACTGGTCAAACGCGAGATACGGCGAACCGCCGTCGAGAACGCCATCCACACCACCGCCTCCGGCGCCTCCAAAGGCGTCGAAGCGCTCGCCCTCTTCCCTGACTTCACCTTGCTGCCCCATTCCGGCGGATACCTCCGGCTCGACATAACCCAGCTCGAACCTAACAACGGCTGGAACATCATCTCCAACACCGGCTACATGATCGAGGTCCGCCGGCTCGCAGACGACCACTGGATGATCACCGGCAGCGGCGGAGTCCAGATCGAAGTGCAGCGCATCGGCATCAACCACTTCATCCTGACGATGCCGCAACAGACCCTTGACGTCGAACGGCCCTCGGACGACCACGTCATAGCAAAAATCTCCGGCCCCAACCCCGCCTACATCGACTGCCGCCTCCTCCCCGGCCTGGGCTGGGCCATCAACGCCATCACGAAAGACGTCCAGATCCAGTACGAGCCGTTCCGAGACGGCGGGTTCCGCATCACCTCCGTCCCCGGCGGCTCCGTCGGCGTCCGCCGCGGACAAAGCGGAAAGCTTGAATCCTGGAACGGCGCCGCCTGGGTCCCTATCCCGGGCGACCGCGACGAAATCACGGTCGGCGGCAAGACCATCCCCGTCCAGCGCTCCAACAGGGTCGCCCTGCCAGGCGGCGCCTCTCTTGACCTGCCCGGCACCATCCGCGTCGGCCCCATTACCTACCACATCCCCGACAGCGTCCGGGTCGGCGGCACAGGCATCCAGCTCCGCCGCGACAGCGTCCGCATCAGCGCTCGCGTCGGCCCCGCCACGTTCGTCATCGACGACATGGGCGGCCAGCCCTCGCTCGTGGTCAACGGACTGACAACCCGCCACGCCGACGGACGCTGGCGCATCCTGAACCAGAGGGGCAACAGGCACCGCATGGAGTGGCCGGACCCGGCCCGCCACTTCTGGATCTATGAATGGGTGTCCAGCGCCTCGTATCTGCGGGACGACAGCATCCAGCGCCTCGCACGCCACGCGATCTACGACAACGACCCCGCGGTCCTCGCGGGCCAGCCCGCCGCGTGGACCGAATGGTTCAACCCGACCACCGGCCGCCTTGTCAGGCGAGACGCCTATCACCAGTCCCGTCCGTCCTGGGACCCCAAGCTGACCAACTACGTCGACCTCGACGGCCTCCCGTTCGTCCGCCGCTTCGCCCGCGACATGTACCGCCGCAACAACCGGCAGTACATCAGCGTCAACATCAACGCCGTCCCACGCCCCTTGCGCCTGACCGACGACTTCCTGAAGTTCGGAATCAACGTCGCCGTCTGGCGCGACAAGGACACCCCCATGCTCGAAGGCTCACAGAAAGGCATCCTGCGCTTCAACATGTTCCAGAACCCCGCGTGGGGCTACTTCGCCGTCGCCAGCGCCCGATGCGCCTTCCTCGACAACACACAGTACCCGCCCTACTGGCGCACCACGTTCGACACCAGCGCCGAGATCGACTCATGGGTCAGCCGAAGCTACCAGAACCTCTACGAGCCCGTGTGGACCGGCATGCTCGTCTCCACCCGCGAATCCGTCAAGAGCGAACACATCGACAGCATTCCGCCCGACACCGGCACCAACTTCGTCTGGCGCGGCCTCGCCGGCGGACGCTACTCCTTTGTCGGCTGGACCCGCGGCGGCGCCACCTGGCACGACCCCGACCCGCCCGAAGAGTTCATCCAGTTCCGAAGAGCACGAAACGACGTCGCGGGAAAGTTCCGCAGCATGACCGACCGCCAGGGCGCAGTATTCAACTTCATATCGCCCGATCTCCCCGAAGTCATCGACCACTGACGAGGAAGGAAACATGCATCCGTGTCTGCACTCTAAGCCCGGCCGACAAGCCCGAGCGTCTTGCCCCCGCTCGTCCTCCCCCTCATCCCGCGGCAGCGCCGTCGTCGAGCTCCTCATCATCCTCCCCATCCTCCTGCTCATCATCTTCGCCATGCTCTACATCGGAGAGCTCATCCTTTACAAAGGCCGCATGAACTTCGGCGGCGAATACGCCATGGACGCCCCCGGCGACCAGAGCGAGCAGCCCGCCCGGCGCGGAATCATCAGCGACCAGTTCTACACCAACCCGGTCGGCGAACTGACCGTGATCGAGCAAGCTCCGGAATTCGCCGACTTCCCCGAGTCCGGCGAACTCCGCGAAATGTTCGACCTGATGAGCGAGATCATTTACTCCACCGTCGCCACCGGCCGCTACGTCTTCTCCGGCGGCCAGCTCCAGTTCGTCGTCCAGACCCGCCAGAGCCGCCGCCTCAGCCGCGACGGCCAGTACGTCGAGCGCTACGGCCTACGTAACGACAATATCCCCGAACTCGCCACCGACCTCGTCCAGGACTGGCAGCTCCGCAACCGCGTCGACATGACCTATTCGTACAACCCCGACTACATCCGCGTCGGCCAGTACCCCCTCGAAGCCATCGATTTCTCCAGCGCATTTCAATCCACCATCCGGACGGAAGAACAGCGCGAAGTCACGAATCCGCCCGCCGGCATGAAGCACCAGATCGACGCCGTGACAGGCTCGAACAACATGCGCAGCGCCGGCCGCCTGCCCCACTACCCCGACTTCAGCGGCGACCAGCCGTTCTGGTTCGACGCCGTGACCGTCCCTCTGATCCCTCTGACGCCTAACGCCGGCCGCCGGCCCAACCGCCCCGGCACCGGCGACCGGCCGATCCGGCAACGCAATCCAAGGGGGTCCCCGTGAAACCCAGCCACAGCGCAGCCCGACGCATTCTCCTGATCCTGGCCGCCTCCGCAGTGATCGTCGGTGTGACCGTGCTTCAGGGCAAGGCCATCATCGGCCGGTTTCGCACCGGCGCGTACCGCGTCCGTTCCGGCTCCGCGATCATCGAACCCGTTGCCGGGTCCACGTTCATCCGCTCCTATCCCGTCACCTTCAACGGCCTCAAGACCACGTTCGCACACTACTCGTCCCGGCTCACCGCGCAGGACCTCGTCAAGCAATACGCAAGCAAGATCCAGAACGGTGCACGAGCGCGTGTGCGCACGAGCGCACCGGCGCCTGAGAGCGAAACAGCACGGGAACTTGGGAGCGCGAGCGAAGATGACTACGAGAGCGCGGAACCGCGTGAACTTGCGGAGACCGCCGACAACACCACTCCGCCAACACGCCCCCACACCGGCGCGCCCATGCTCTCGTCCTTCGGACATGGCTGCTCCGTGCTCTCCTACGTGACCGAGGACGGCACGGCCATCGGCATAATAGCATACGACAACGCGCAGTCGGGAGGCTCCGATTACTTCGTCGGCGCCATGCCCGCACCCGCACCCCGGCGGCAAGACGGCGGCGACTGCCCCGGCCGCGAACCCCCGGGCATGACCAAGCCAGCCTTCGCCACGCGCACACTGTGCATCGAGAACCTCGGCGGTGTCGACTCCATCCTCACGTTCTACGACGCCTGGGGCCCGCCCGGCGACCTCGTCAAAGACCTCAGCCAGTCCATGGCGCAAAACGGCTGGAAAGAGCGCACCGACTCCAGCCACGTCCTCACCCAAAACTACGAAGGACACGCACTCATCTCCTTTGCCCGCGGCCACGAACAATGCCTCGTCGCTGTTGACCAGGAGCCCAAAACCGGTAAGATAGTCATGATGGTGTTCTGGGCGGAGCGGCCCTGGCTGCCCGAAGGCACGGCCCTCTAGTCCCATCGTACATAACCCACATGTGTTAAGAGGACGCCCATGAAATCCAGAGTAGCCTTGGCCGTAGCGATTGCCCTCGCCATTCTTGCCGCCGTCGGTCTCAAAGTCTACATGATCCAGAAGGACCGCGAGAAAGCCGCGACACAGCGGCTCATCCCGGTTCTCGTCATGAAGAAAAACCTGAACAAAGGCCAAGTCTTCACTAGCGACATGGCCGAAGTGGAGCAAGTCGACCAGGCCGTCGCGCAGGGCCGCGCACCGGTCTTCCCAGACCAACTCCTGAAGTTCGCAAACTCCCCCATACAGAAGTCCGTCAGGGCACGCGAAATCCTCTTCCAGGACCACTTCATCACCGAATCCGCCCTCGAGAACCCCGCCAAGGACATGACGCCCGGCGACCGCCAGGTCACCGTCCCCGTCGACAAGGTCACCGGCCTCGCCGGCCGCCTCATCCCCGGCAGCATCGTCGACGTCATCGTGACGATGCGCGCCCAGGAAGACGCCAGCGGCCCCGCTGAGCCCGTCACACAGACCGCCCTCACCGGCATGCTCGTCATCGCCACCGACCTCAACGTGGAACGGCCCCTCTCCGCCCGCGAACGCCGCGAATACGCCTCCTACTCGACCGTCACCCTCCGCGCCAATTCCAAGGAGGCCGAAATCCTCGCCCACATCTCCAAGCTGGGAGAGATACAACTCATCCTCCGCGGCGTCGGGGACGACACCGGCCTCGACAGGCCCGCCAAGCTTGAAAAGGTCACCCCGAAGAGCCTCGACAAGATGATCCAGGAAGTCGTCACAGAGAAGTCGTCCAAGCCGCCCAAGAAACTGGAACCCTGATGCCGCACCTCCTCATCACCGACCGACAGGACGGAAGCCAGCGCCGGGCCGTCATCGAAAGCCCCCGCTTCACCATCGGCAAGAAGCCCTCCTGCCAACTCATGCTCGACCGCATCAACATCTCCCGCGAACACTGTGAGATCATCGCCGGCGACGGCCGCTACGTCCTCCGCGACCTCAAGAGCCGCAACGGCACCTTCCTCAACGGCAAACAGGTCCACGGCGACGTCCCGCTGACCGAAGGCGCCGTCATCCAGCTGGGCGACTTCACACTCCTCTTTCGCGAAGACCCCCGCAAACCGTCCGCGTCGCAGGACACACGGCCGCAGACGGCCCCCAGCCCGGCCGAGGCCCTCGCCGAAACCGCCCCGGCCCCGCCGCGCAAAGACGAAGACCGCCGCTACACGCCGCCCGAACTCAAGCGAAAAATCCACGACATGCTCATCCAAGACCTCGACCTCCGCCACCTCGACATGACCAAAGTCCCCGAGGAAGAGGTCCGCCGGCGCACACAGAAAGTCATCGAGAACATCGTCAACAAGATGTCCGACAACGTCCCCGTCTGGCTCTCCACCAGCGCCCTCGTCAACGAAATCACCGACGAGGCGCTCGGACTCGGCCCCATCGAAGACCTCCTCGACGACAACGAGATCGACGAAATCATGGTCAACGGCTGGAAGCAGATCTACGTCGAAAAACACGGCAAAATCGAATTGACCGACAAGCGCTTCACCGACGACCGCCAGGTCATAGAAGTCATCCGCCGCATCCTGGCCCCCATCGGCCGCCGCATCGACGAAGTAAGCCCGCTCGTCGACGCACGCCTCGCCGACGGCTCACGCGTCAACGCCATCATCCCGCCGCTCTCCCTGACCGGCCCGACCATCACCATCCGCAAGTTCGCCGCCAACCCCTTCACCATCCGCGACCTCGCCAACTTCGGCACACTCACTCCGCAGATGGCCGCCTACCTCAAGCTCTGCGTCGAGACCCGCCGCAACATGATCATCTCCGGCGGCACCGGCTCCGGCAAGACCACGCTCCTCAACGTCCTCTCCGCCTACATCCCGCACGACGAGCGCATCGTCACCATCGAGGATGCCGCCGAACTCAAGCTCCCACAAGAGCACGTCGTCTCCCTCGAAGCCAAACCAGCGAACATCGAAGGAAAGGGAGCCATCGCCATCCGGCAACTCGTCATCAACAGCCTCCGCATGCGGCCCGACCGCATCATCGTCGGCGAATGCCGCGGAGCCGAAGCCCTCGACATGCTCCAGGCCATGAACACCGGGCACGACGGCTCCCTCACCACCATCCACGCCAACTCGCCCCGCGACTGCCTATCCCGGCTCGAAACACTCGTCCTCATGGCCGGCATGGACCTCCCCACCAAAGCCATCCGCGACCAGGTCGCCTCCGCCATTCACGGGGTCGTACAGATCGCCAGGCAGAGCGACGGCAAGCGCCGCGTCATCTCCCTCACCGAAATCACCGGCATGGAACAAGACATCATCACCCTCCAGGAAATCTTCAAGTTCGAGCAGACCGGTGTCGGCCCCAAGGGCGAAGTCATCGGAACCCACAAACCCACCGGAGCCATCCCGGCCTTCATCCACGAGCTCCGCCGCCGCGGCCACAAGGTCGACATGAACATGTTCGCCACAACCTAGGAACACCCAGATGCCCTGCCCCCACTCTTGCTCTTACTCCTGCTCCCACATCGCTGGAGAAACGCCTTGTTCGTTGAACTGACCATCATGCTGGCCGCCGGGGGCGCTGTCGCGCTCTTCGTCCTCATCGGCTTCCAACTCTTCGCCACCGGCTGGCAGAGCTACGAAGAGAAATACGTGAAGGGCGCCGGCCGCACTCTCGACGCCATGTACCTCACCATCCCCTTCCAGCACCTGA
>CAYXNI010000074.1:0-5230 GCA_964466285.1 uncultured Planctomycetota bacterium
CAGGGGCCGGATCGAGAAGATTCTGCCGGCGGGGCAGGAGCAACTGCCGTCGGCAGCCCTGGGTTACATGGCGGGCGGGACCGTTCAGACTGCGGCCGACGACAAGCAAGGCACGAAGGCGACGGAGCGGTTCTTCGAGATTCAGATCAAGCCCGAGATGCCTGCATCGGACGCGGCGGCGGGGCCGGGCGGGCCGGCGCCGCTTCTGCGGATCGGGCAGCGTGTGGTCATCCGCGTCGAACTGCCCTCGGAGCCGTTGATCGTTCAGTGGTGGCGTTCCATTCTCCGGCTGTTCCAGCGAAGATTCCAGATCTGACATGAATTCGACCCATGCAAGCTTGCCGAGCGCGACGTGGCGGATGCTGACCGAGTCGCCGCAGGACAAGAGGCTGCCCAAGGGGCTTGATGCGGCGTGGGACGCGGTGGCCGGGCTGGCGGCGCGTTGCGTGCCGCGCCGGCACCGGTTCCTCGAGCGGGCGCGGCGGGTCATGGCGCTGGAGAAGCAGTTTCTAGACGTGAGCGACGCCCGGCTGAAGGAGACGGCGGGGGAGCTGCGGGATTTGTTCCGGCGCGGGCGCGAGACTCCGGCGGACTTGGATCGGGCCTTTGCCCTGGTGCGCGAGGTCGGCTCGCGGCAGAACAACGAGCGGCCGTTCCTGGTGCAGGTGGCGGGTGCGTTCGCGATCGAGTCGGGCTGCATCGCGGAGATGGCGACGGGCGAGGGGAAGACGCTGACGGCGACTATGCCGGCGGCCGTGGGCGGCTGGCGCGGACGCGGCTGTCATGTGATCACGGTCAACGATTACCTGGCCAAGCGGGACGCGGAGTGGATGGGCCGCGTCTATCGGTTCTGCGGGTTGAGCGTGGGGCATGTTGAGCAGGAGATGCCGCCGATGGAGCGGCGCGCGGCGTATCAGGCGGACATCACATACTGCACGAACAAGGAGGTGGCGGCGGATTTTCTTCGCGACCGGCTGGCGATGGGCCGCCTCCGCGGGCTGCCGTCGGCGCTGATGGCGCGGATCGCATACGGGCGAGGTGGCGGGACGGACCGGCTGGTCCAGCGGGGCCTGCGTTACGCGATCGTGGACGAGGCGGACTCGGTCCTGATCGACGAAGCGGTGACCCCGCTGATCATCTCGGGGGATGTGCCGAACGAGGAACAGGTGGAGGCGTTCCGGCAGGCGGTCGAGCTGGGGCAGCAGTTGGCCACGCCGAAGCATTACAAGGTGAACCACCGCCACCGTGAGATCGACATGACCTCGGCGGGGAAGGAGCGGCTGGCGGAGCTGGGCGAGCCGCTGGGCGGGGTCTGGCAGGGCGCCCGGCGCCGCGAGGAACTGGTGGTGCAGGCGCTGACCGCTCACCACTTTTACACGATTAACAAGCAGTACGTGGTCGACGACGGGAAGGTGGTGATCGTGGACGAGTTCACCGGCCGGCTGATGCCGGACCGGGAGTGGCGCGACGGGCTGCACCAGGCGGTCGAGGCGAAGGAGTCGCTCGAGGTGAAGCCGCCGAAGGACACGTTCGCCCGGATCAGCTTTCAGCGGTTCTTCCGGATGTACCGGAGGCTGTCGGGGATGACGGGCACGGCGCGCGAAGCGTGGCCGGAGTTCTGGCAGATTTATCACATGCCGGTGGCGGTGATCCCGACGAACCGGCCGTGCGTTCGGAAGATGCTGCCGGACCGCGTGTTCGCGACGGAGGCGTCGAAATGGAACGCGATCGTGGACGAGATTCGGCGGGTTCATGAGATCGGGCGGCCGGTGCTGGTGGGCACGCGTAGCGTTCGCGCGAGCGAACTGCTGAGCGAACTGCTGACGGCGAATGGCCTGGAGCACGAGGTGTTGAACGCGGTGCGGCACGCGGAAGAGGCTCGGATCGTTTCCGGTGCGGGGCTGCGGGAGAAGATCACGGTGGCGACGAACATGGCCGGGCGCGGGACGGACATCAAGCTGGGGAGCGGGGTGGCGGAGCTGGGCGGGCTGCATGTGGTCGCGACGGAGCGGCACGAGGCGGGCCGGATCGACCGGCAGCTGTTCGGCCGCTGCGCGCGCCAGGGCGATCCGGGCAGTTCGCTGGCAATCGTGTCGCTCGAGGATGAACTGGTGGTTCGGCACGCACCGCACCTGGGCCAGCTGCTTCGGAAGCGGCACGGGAAAACGGAGCGGGAGATCAGCTCGGCAGTCACGCGCCAGGCGTGTGATCTGGCGCAGCGGCGGGCCGAGCGCCTGGCGCTGCGGCAGCGGAAGGGCGTCCTCCGCACGGACGACTGGCTGGACGAGTACCTGGGGTTCGCGGGGAGCGAACGGTAGGCCCAGTTCCTGCACGACGCGAGCGAGCTTCGCTTTCACGACCCCGACCCGAACCAGAAGGGCAAGGACGACGCGATCTCGCTCTGGCTACCCGTCCGCAAGCCGCCGGTCGATATCCCGGTGGTCGAACTCTTCCTCAAGTAACTCAGCGGCTGCTGAGACACCAGGAGGGGCGGGCTCTTTCGAGCTCGCCCCTCTTCCTATTGTGCACCGGCCTCGCCGGCCCGGCCCCGCTGCCTTTCATCGTTTCTCAATCGCCGCCGCGCGCGTCTGGATGCCGCGCAGCCGCTTCACGTCGAACTTCGGCCGGCGGTCGAAGAAGTAAATCCCGTTCTGCTCCTGATACACGTCGGTCAACTGTGTGTAGCAGTACCCGAACATGTGCGGATCATCGAGCAGCACGTTGCACAATCCTTCGAACCGCGCGTAGAACTCCTCGAGGCTCTTGGGCCGGTCGCCGTAGCCCCACGACGGCTCGCCCGGCTTCACGTCGGGGTTCCACCAGATGCCGCCGAACTCGCTCACGAAATACGGCTGGCCCTTGTACGGCACTGAGATCGGGCCGCGTTCGTCCCCGTTCACGAACGGCTTGTACTCGGCGAGCCCGGCGTGCCGATCTTTGAACGTCTTCGGGGTCTGGTCGTAGTCGTGGCTGTCGTACACGTCGAGGTCCGGGACGCGGTGCGAATACCCCGACGAATCGAGCATCGGCCGGCTCGCGTCCATCGCCTTTGCCGCCAGGTACAGCCCGCGCGTCAGGTCGTCGAGCGAACTGATCCGGTCTTCGATGGTTTCCGCCGTCTCGTTCAGCGGACACCAGCCGATGATTGACGGATGCGAATAGTCGCGCTCAAGCTCCTCGAGCCATTGCGTGATATAGGTCGCCCTCGTGTTGCCGCGGTCGAGGCCCCAGTCGCTGAACTCGCCCCAGCACAGGTAGCCGAGCCGGTCCGCGTGATAAAGGAACCGCTCCTCGAACACCTTCTGGTGCAGGCGGGCGCCGTTGAAGCCCGCCGCCATCGACACCTCGATGTCCTTCCGCAGCGCCTCGTCCGTCGGCGCCGTCCAGATGCCGTCCGGATAGAAGCCCTGGTCGAGCACCAGCCGCTGGAACACCGCCTTGCCGTTGATCTTCACGGCCGCGCCGTCGATCGTCACGCCCCGGAGCCCCGCGTAGCTCCGGGCGGAGTCAATCACCTTGCCCTTCGCGCCGACCAGCGCGAGCTCGATGTCGTACAGGTTCGGCTCGCCCGGACCCCAGAGATGGACATCGCCCTTCGGAATGACGAGATCAAGCTGCGGCGCAAAATCCTGATCGGCGGGGACCTCGGCGCTTGCGACCTTGCGGCGCTTGTATTTCAGCACCGCACGCAGCCGCAGGCCGGCCGTGTTGTTGCTGATCGGCTGGTTGATCCGGAACCGCCGGTTCGCGGCGTCAGGCGTGATGCGCGGCCGCTTGAGATAGATGAACGCCACCGGCTCCATCCAGACCGTCTGCCAGATGCCCGTCGTCCGCGTGTACATGCAACCGGAGTTGTGGTAGCCCTGGCTCTGCTTGCCCCCGGGCTTCGGCTCGCCCTTCGGGTCGCGGGCGCGGACCACGATCGTGATCTTCTCGCCCGGCCGCGCGATGCCGTGGAGGTCGCACGTGAACGGCGTGGCCACGCCGCGATGACGCCCGGCCTCGACCCCGTTCACCCACACAAACGCCTCGTAGTCGACCGCGCCGAAATGCAGCAGCACCTTGCGGCCCGTCCATTCCTTTGGGATCACGGCCTCGCGGCGGTACCACACCGCGTTCATGAAGTCCACGTTCTCGACGCCCGACAGCTTCGACTCCGGGCAGAACGGCACCACGATCTTGCCCTTGAGCTCACGGTCACGCAGGCCGCGCTCGAGCCCGCTGTCGGCGTTATCCATCTCGAACTGCCATTCGCCGTTCAGGCACAGCCAGTCCTTGCGGACAAATTGCGGACGCGGATACTCAGGTCGCGGAATTGCCATTTCACTTCTCCTTTTCAAGGTGCCTGTCACCTTGAAAGAGGACAACACACGCAATGACGGTCACTTACGAGGATGCCCTGCATTTCGGCGTCGACCGCCGTGAGCAGGTTCGGCGTTCATGACTTCGTCAAGACCTTCGTCCGGGCGAACCTGGATTCCGGGTCCGTCCACTCCGAACCTCTCCATCATGCGCCCGACAAACCCTGACCGGCCGACGAAATGGACTGTCGCCAACGACAGCGGGGGCCTTCCCGCGTCTTCGCTCAATAGCCTCATATACGATTCATAGCGCTGCCGGGCATCAGCACCGCCGTCAAGGTACAGCGAGTGAAAATCCAGATTCGTCGCATCTTCGTCTCGGAGCGCTCGGTGGCCGCACCACGGGTAATCCAATGGCGTGGCGGCGATCCCCGCCCGCACCGGGTTCAGGTCCAGATACGTCATGCACCGGAAGAAATAGGTGTCTTCCTCGATGATTGTGCTGCGGAATCGTCCTTCCCACAGGTGCCCGTGCCGGTCGCGAAGCCGATTGAATCGCTGGCTGAAGCGCGTGCTGATCCAGTGCATGGCGGTCGAAAGCGTATCGCCGCAACCGACCTTGAAAAGCAAGTGGACGTGGTTCGTCATCAGACAGTAGTTGTAGAGAGCCAGCGGGAACTTGCCCCGCGCCTCTTGCAGCACGTCCAGGAACAACTCCATCGAGGGCTCGCTGAACAAGAACTCGCGGTTGTTGCATCGCAGCGTGACGTGATGAAGCGCGTGAGCGTATGTGTATCGTGGCCGTCGGGACATAGCCTCCTCCGAATCCGCTCACAGCCTACATAGAGCGGCCGAAATGTCAAACACAATCACAACCCGTCTCGCCACAGACACCTACATCCTTTCAAGGTGACAGGCACCTTGAAAGC
>CAYXNI010000074.1:5330-9022 GCA_964466285.1 uncultured Planctomycetota bacterium
CGGTCATTCCGTTGAACGGTTACCGCCCGATTTCCTGATCTCGGCCGGCAGCCAGACGATCGAAACGTACGTCAGGAACGCGAGGAACACGAACGCCACGCCCCCCACCAGCTTCCCCAGCGGGGTGGCCGACGTCACGCCATGAGCGCCCACCTGTATTCTCAGAGGATACTTGTCCGTGAAAAACGAAATCACCGTCCCGGCCCCCGCCACCAGTGCAAGGCATCCGAGAAACAACCCGAGCACGCGCGAAGCAACACACAGCCCTCTTCTCATCCGAACCTCCTCTCCCAACCGGCCGCATCCCGCTATTCTGGTTTCTTCTCCTGCACCTCGACAAGTTCCGTGTCACCCATGTGGAGGGCGATGATCTTGTTATTCTTGTCATACTGCGCCGTGCAAATGGGCCTGTCGGGAAGCGGGCCGAACACCTTCATGCGATAACTGCCCTTCTCGTCCGCCGGTTCCCTCACCAGCCGGTAGTTCTCCTTCATATTGATGAGTTCCGGCGCATTGATGTCGTCCGGGAACTCCACGAAAACCACTTCCTTCAACTCGCCCTCTTTCGGCAGCAGGCGCGGGCCAAGCACAGGAAACGCGGACTGGAACAGGAGCACACACTTGGGCCGCTCGATATCCTTTTTCTCAAACTTCAGCGGCGGATCAATGGGTTTGCCGGTGTGCCCGTCGTGAAGTCCGACACACGAAAAGCTCAGAGTCTTCTCCGCAAACGCAACCTCGCCCTTCATGCACGTCTTCCCGCCGCTTTGCGTCTCGGCCGTGGCCCGGACCGGCGACAGGGAAGGGGCGCTCCGATAGACCACCGTCGATTTGTACCCCATCTTGCCCCGCGTCGGATGCTCTTCTATGAACAGTTCATCGGAGATCTCGATCTCGCCCCCCGCTTTCTGGACCGCCTTCAGCCGCCACGAGCCCGCCTGCTCTTCGTCGGGCGAGCGCAAACTGTATTCTTTCTCGAAGATCGTAGTCCCCGGCTCAATCTCCTTGTCCGGCGGGACGGCCGGGCCGCACAGCGCGCGCCCGCACGGCGCGAAACAGAACAAGACCGCAATCAACCCGCGTGCCGACATCCTCATGTTTCTCCTCCTTCTCTGCTCCCCATATTTCCCTTCTCTCACACCTTTTCACCCGTCGCGTCTCGCGGCAGCTCCCGCCCGCAGAATCGGCAGACCTTCGCTTTCACCTTGATTATCTCGGCGCAGAACGGGCATTCCTTCGTGCTCACAGTGTCCACACCGCCGGCCGCCGCCGCACTGCTGTTGATCGCCCGCGCCAGCTCCTGCGCCTGGGCCGCAATCTGCGCCTGCCGGTATTCCTCCTGGCACTGGGTGATCGTGTCGGCCAGACGCCTCGGTGAGGTCACCAGCCGGTAGACCGTCTCGCCCTCCTCCGCCGCCGTCTGAATCTCCACGTCCCCGTAGCCCAGGATCCGCCCGAGCAGCGTCTGCCGCGACGTCGTGTTGTTGATCTTATCGAGCGGGCTCTCCTTCGCCGTGGTCGTGAACACCCCGCACTCATCGACCACCCGCAGGTTCGTCACCGCCCAGATGTCGTACTTCCGGTCCAGTATCTTGTGCAGCAGCATAGCGACCGGAATCGCCAGCAGAATTAGCAGAATGACAGTCACGAACGTCGAACCCGCCTTCAACATCAGGTAGAGCAGGATCGGCGCGGCAACGGCGCAGAGCAGGATCGGCTTGAGCAGCACAACCCAGTGCCGTCGGCATTCGAGAACGAGCGTCTCGCCCGCCCGGAGTCCTGTTCTCATCGCTTGCCTCCTCACTATGGCCGCACGATCGCACCGCCGTGCGGGCCGCGGCGTTCCGGCTTCGAGTGCGTGTGAACAACGAAGTGCGCAGGACTCGCCAAGTCAGAATACCTAATGCGGAGGTTGCTTAGCAAGAGGCTTTGAGTTGACGGTATGCGTGCGGCCGCGTCAGCCTGCGTTCCTTGCCGGCCGACGTTCGTTCTCTCCGACAAGCCGATTCTACTTCCCCGGCGCCGGAATCTCCTGTTACGCACACAGGTTCGCGGGCCGTTTTTCGTTGACTCCGGCCCGTGGCGACGTATACTTAACGGTTCGCGATACTTTGCGCGGACAGGGGTTGTCCGTCCACATCGCGCAAACCTGGAGCGCCGCATGTCCATAGCCGACTGGCGTCGGATGGTTGACAAGGTTGACCAGCAACTGCTGGCCCTGATATCGAGGCGGGCGCGCCTCGCCGCCAGGATCGGTCAGGCCAAGACGGCGACGTCGAAGCGGGCCTTCGTCCCAACCCGCGAGAAAGAGATCTACTCCCACCTCCGCAGGAACAACCGCGGGCCGCTGTCGGACGCGGCCATCCGAAGCATCTTCCGCGAGATCGTTTCAGCATGCCGCGCGCTCGAAGAGCCCGTCCGCATCGCCTACCTGGGCCCCGAGGCCACGTTCACCCACGTGGCCGCCTACAGCGTATTCGGCCACGCCGCCGAGTACATCCCCGCGGGCGACATCCGCTCCGTGTTCGAAACGGCCGAGACAGGGCGGGCCCAGTGCGGCGTCGTCCCCATCGAGAACTCGTCCGAAGGCACTGTGCGCGAAACGCTCGACACGTTTCTCACCAGTGAGCTCCGCATCATGTCCGAAGAGGTCCTGCCCATCCATCTCACGCTGATGGGATCGGGCAAGCTCTCCCAGGTCAAGCGCGTGTGCTCGAAGCCGATCGCCCTGGCCCAGTGCCGCGCGTGGCTGTCCGAGCACCTGCCGGACGCCGAGCTCGTCGAGACCGCGAGCACCTCGGCCGCCGCCGCCGAAGCAGCCAGGCGCAAGGACGTCGCCGTCGTCGCGCACGAGATGGCCGCCGAAATCTACGGCCTCAAGGTCATTCAGCCCCGCATCGAAGATTACGAGCGGAACGTGACGCGCTTCCTCGTGATCGGGTCTGACCGCCCCGCGCGGACGGGCCGCGACAAGACCTCGGTCCTGTGCTCGGTCAAGCACGAACCCGGCGCGCTCTGGAAGCTCCTGGACATCTTCCGAAAGCACGGGCTAAACATCAGCTATCTCTACCCGCGGCCGTCGCGCGACAAGCCGTGGGAGTACTTCTTCTTCCTGGACATCGAAGGGCACCGCGAGGACGAACCCGTGGCCGCAGGCCTGACCGAGGCCGAACGCTACTGCAGCTTCTTCAAGGTGCTCGGCTCTTTTCCCAAGGCGGACTGACAACTTCACGGAGACGGCGATGAGGCGGCTGTTTATCGCGGGCAACTGGAAGATGAACAAGGACCTCGCCGGCGCACGAAAGCTGGTTGAGGCGCTGAAAGCCCGGGGCGCCGGGAACGGCCGCGTCGACGTCGGCGTGTTCCCGCCGTTCGTCTATCTGCCGGCCGTCGTGGAGGCGGCCAAGGGCAGCCGGATTCTGGTGGGCGCCCAGAACATGCACCACGAGCCGTCGGGCGCATATACCGGCGAGGTCTCCGCCCAGATGATTCTCGACGTGGGCGCGACCCACGTAATCATCGGACACTCGGAACGGCGCCAGTATTTCGGCGAGACCGACGAGGGCGTCAACAAGAAGCTCAAGGCCGCGCTCGCGTGCGCTCTGAACCCGATCGTCTGCGTGGGCGAGACGCTCGAGCAGCGCGAGGCACGCCGCACCGAGACAGTCGTCGGTACACAGGTCCGACGCGGG
>CAYXNI010000075.1:0-8990 GCA_964466285.1 uncultured Planctomycetota bacterium
GATGGCGGAGAGGGTGGCCACAACGGCTAACTTGTGGCGTCCGAAGAAAATGAGGACGGCGATTATACCGAAGAGACCGGCCCAGCCGGAGCGGGAGAGTGTGAAGGCGAGGAGCACGAGGCCGAGGACGCAGAAGAAGCCCCAGGCGACCTTTATGCTCGGGTCCTTGGCAACGAGGAGCAGGCCGGAGCAGATTCCGAGCATGAAGAGGAGATACCCCGCGAGAGTGTTGGGTTCGCCGTACTTCTCGCCGAACGTGGAGGGGCGGGCGCCTTCGGCCAGGCCGTAGAGTTGATAGTAGCCGTAGGCGCATACAAGAAGGTAGGTGACGATTCCGGCGATGACGAGGTTTCGGACGTCTTGTGGGGAATCGATGTGGTGGAGGACGATGAAGAAGAGGACAAAGTACTGGATGTACTTGAGAACGAAGAGAGCGGCGGCGAGCCGTTCCTGTGGGACGACCCACCCGTAGGCGATGCCGGCGGCGGTGGCGGTGATGCAGATGAGGACGTAGGCCAGGATGGGCCTGTTGAGAGGGGTGCGAAGTAAGAGGCTGAGTTCCTTGTGGATAGCGGTCCGGGCCAGCCAGGCGAAACCGAGAACGACGATGAGGATATCTTCGATGCGGAGCGTGACGGGGCGCTTGGCGGCCCGGCCCAGGGTCTCAGTGATCGAGAGCTGAGGCGAGAACAGGCAGGCGAAGACGAGGACGTAGAGGACCCATTTGGCTCGGATGAAGCAGAGGACGACAAGGGCGATGCAGACGGCGGCCGCGATGGGGACATCGAGGGTGTAGCGGTTCATAAGCCAGGCACACGCGGTAGTGAGGCCAAGGAACGGGACGGCGATGGCGAGGATAAGGAGGAGGGTGGTGCGGGGCCTCTGTGTTATGGGCCGTCCGATGTGCCCGGCTGACGTGATGACCTGTTCTGTCATGCCCGGTCTTCTCGGGATGCGTTAATCGTCAATTTCTGATGGCCTTTCTGTCGGCACCAATAGCTGGTAACGAATAACGGACCAACGATGCGTCAGTTGCCAGTGAACGGTGCTCAAGAGCTGTCTCAAAACCTTGTCCGTCGGGTCTTTGGCAGGCAGGAATGCCCGGCCGATCAGGCCAGGAAACGGGTGCTCAGACCGTGTGGGACTCGGCATTTCCGACTTGGCCGCGAATCTCGTCGGCCCGCTGACGGGCTTTGAGGTTCTGATGGTCGAACTCAAGGATCTCTTCGTACCAGCGGAGCGCTTCGCGCTCGAGGCCTGCGTCGACGGCGAGGCTCGCGAGGCGTTCGAGGGCATGGAGGTTCCTGGGGTCGAGGTCGAGGACATGCAGGAGTTCGGCCTGGGCCTCTCCGACGCGGTTGGCGGCGGCGTAGGTTCGCGCGAGTTCGAGCCGCGCGCTGAGGGATTCGGGCATCGAGCGGACGGCGGCGTGCGCGGCCTCAAGAGCTTGCTGGACTTTGCCCTGGAGGAGGAGGAGGTCGATTTTTCGGGCGAGCTGGTCTTCGGTGCTTTCGCTGGAGCGGTCGGCGGCGGGCTCAACGGTCTCAGGTTGTGCGACGCGCAGAGTCAGGTAACCGGTGTGGTCCTCGTGACGGTCGTATGCTTTGCGGGCGTAACCTTTGTAGGGGTACGTGGCGCTGATGTCGCCGGCGGCGGGCTTGAGGTCGTTGAGGACGACGCCGAAGAGTTCGGTGCCGACGGACTGGAGTTCGGTCTTGGCGCGGCTGAGGATGGTTCGCGGAGCGGTGCCGGCCCTGTAGACGAGGATGGCGCCGTCGACGTATGGGGAGATGACGGCGGCGTCGGCGACGGCGAGCATGGGGGGCGAATCGACGATGACGACGTCGAAGGCCTGGCGGAGTTGCTCGAAGAGCCGGCGGGTCTCGGCGGAGTCGAGGAGTTCGACCGGATTGGGGGGCACGGCCCCGCAGGTGATAAGGGAGAGGTTTTCGAGTCCGGGGGTGGTGACGGCGGTGTCCATGCCGATTTTCCCGAGGAGGAGGTCGCTGAGGGACTTGCGGGCCTCCTGCCATGAGGCTTTGCCGATGAAGATGTCGTGGAGTCCGGGCTGGCGGTCGACGCCGAAGATGCGGTGGAGCTGCGGCCGGCGGAAGTCGCATTCGAGGAGGCAGGTGCGCTTTCCGTTCTGGGCCATGACGACGGCCAGGTTGGCGGCGACGGCGGTCTTGCCTTCGTTGAGGGTGGCGCTGGTGACGAGGATGATCTTGGCTTCGGACTTTCGCTGGGTGCGTGTGAGGTCGAGGGCGGTGCGGATGTGGCGGAAGGATTCCGCAGGTATAGAAGCATGGTCGTAGAGTGTGACCAGGAGAGCGCGCTGGAGGAGGTCGGCGTCGGGCGGTTCGGTCTCGGTGTGGGGGTCGCGCTGGCGGATGTTGGCGGCAATGCGCTCGGTGTCGATATGGGGGATGACGCCGAGGACGCGGGTCTGGAGATAGGATTCGACCTCGTCGATGGTGCCGATGGTGAGGTCGAGGGTTTCCCAGAGTACGGCGGCGACGATGCCGAGGATAAGGCCGATGAGGCCGCCGACGATAGTCTTGGCGACGGCGCCGGCGGCGCCGATGCGGTCGGCGCCCGCGGGGCGGGCGATGAGTGCGACTTTGACCCCGCGGTTTTCCGAGAGGACGAGGTCGCTCTTGCGTTTGTCGCGGTCGCCGATGTAAGAGGCGTTGTCGTTGAGTTCGCGGTCGAGTTCCTTGATTTCGGCGCTGAGGCGCGGGATCTGGTTTTCCCTCGTGGCGTCATCGACGCGGCGCTCGGCGGCTTCGCGGTGGAGTGTCTCGTTAACGACTGAGGAACGGACGACGTCGAGGAGCTGCTCGGCGGTGTGAGTGATCTTATTTTCGAGGGCCAGGATGACGTGGGACTCGGGTTTGTAGAACTCGAGCTTGTCGTTTTTTTCCTGTTCAATGGCGAGGGAGAAGCTGTAGAGGGCCTGGATGTTGACGTCCTGGATGCTGGCGGGCGGGGCGGGAATAGGGGACCGGGCTTGGGGGGCTTCGGGCATGGCGTCGGCTTCTTTGAGGCGGGTGGTGCAGTAGTCCTGGAGTTGTTTGAGGTAGGCTTCGAGGAGACGGAGGCGTTCGCCGGCGGTGCGGAGCTCTTGCTGGGCTGCGTTGTATTCCTGGTCGGCGAGGGCGGTTTCGAGGGTTTGTTGTGTCTTGACGCGCTTGTCGGCGAGTTCCTGGCGCTTGGCCTGGAGGGCGTCGATTTCGGCGGTGATGTTTCTGATGTGGGCGGAGATGACGCTTCGGCCTTCCCACTCGGTGCGGGCCTTGTAGACGATGGCGATGGTTTCGGCGATGGCGGCGGCGCTGGCGCGTGCCGGGGCTTCGTCGGTTTCGGTAAGGCCCGGGGCCGTGGTTTCCACGGTGATCTTGAAGGTGCTGGTGGGGGCGTCCCAGAGGACTATAAGGCGGCTTTGGAGCTGCGCGATGACGGCGTCTTCGGTTCTCTGTTGTTCCTCGCGGCCGTCCTCCTGCTGGCCGCCCGGCCCTGCTTGCTGGGCGGCGTGAAGGAAATATCCTTTGGAGCGGCACTCGGCGATCTGCTGGTCGGGGGTGCCGGGCCGGGTGCGGACGTCTTTCTGGGAGCGGTCGGCGGCGAGGATTCTGGCCACTTCGGGAGTTCCGGTGTCTTTGAACAGGTGGGCGAGTTGGCGAGTGGCGGCGACTTGGGTGCCCGGGCTGGCGAGCGCTTGCCAGAGGCACTGGTCGAGGTCCGCCTTGTCGATGGGTTCGGGGATTGTTTGCTGGAACGGGAAGATTTCGATTGCGCGGAGTACTTGTTTGAGGAGCATTTCGCTTCGGGCGACTTTGGCCTGCTGGGCGATGCTGGGGGCCGGCGCCGGTGGGCCGAAGGGGATGATGTCGCCGAAGGATGGCTGCACGCTGACTTCGGCGGCCGCGCTGAAGGACGCAGGCTGCCGGAAGACATACTGGGTGAGGACTAAGGTGAGCGCTGCGATGCCGACGCAGCTGAGGATGACGACGGCTTTGCGCTTCTGGAGAATGTGCCAGTAGTCGCGAAGGCCCATTTCATATTGAGGCATTTGCGGGTCCCCTCGGTTACGGTGTGGTGCCGGTGGTGCCGGTGAGGCCGCTGCGCGTGGCCGCGTACCAGCCGGGCAGGAACCAGGCGTAGAACTCCCGCAGGTTGGCGATCCAGTTGCTGGGCACGAAGACAACGTCGCCGTCCTGCAGGAGGATGTTCTTGCTGAGGTTCCCGGTTTTTAGCATTTCGAGCATGTTGATTTCGAGGAGTTGCGGGGCGCTCTTGTCGCCGCGGATGACGATGACCTGGTTGCGGTTGGCGGAGGGGAGGAAGCTGTTGGCGAGCTGAACGGCTTCCAGGAGTGTGACGTTGTCCTGGAGACCGTAGACGCCGGGCTTGGAGACTTCGCCGAGGACGTAGACTTTCCGGTCGCTCATGGCCGTAGATGGGATGGTGATGACGTCGCCGTCGTCGAGCACGACGTCCTGGCTGAGTTTGCTTTGGAAGATGGCCTTGAAGAGGTCGACGACGCGTTTCTGGCCGTCGCGGTTTCGGACTTCGACGCGGCTGAGGTCGGCTTTTTCGGTGAAGCCGCCGTGGTCGGCGATGAATTCGAGGACGCGGGTCTTCCCGCGGAGCACATACCAGCCGGGGCCGGTCTGGCCCTCGTTGGCTTTCATGCGGACTTCGCCGAGGACGCTCGCCTTGCGGGCGTTGTGGCGTTCGACGATGACCGCGACGGATGGTGCCATGAACGTGTCGCCGAGGCCCGTTTGGATGACGTCTCGGAGCTGGGAGGGGGACAGGCCGTTCCCGTCTTTGTCGACGATTCGGATGGGTTTGGGGCTGACGAGCGGAATGAGGAGTTCGCCGGAGGCCTCGACGGTTTTGGCCATGATGACGGGGTCGGCGACGCGGCCGGGGTAGATCTCGATGCGGAGCTCGTCGCCGACGCCGATGCGGTACTCGGGGTACGTCAGCCCGTCGTCGCGCTGGACCGTGATGTAGACGAGGTTCTCTTTGGGGTCTTCCACGGTCTCTTTGATCTGGTCATAAGGCGGGGGGAACTTGTCGGAGGCGGGGACGCCCCGGGCGTTGGGCGAGGGCTGGAGGATGCCCTTTTCGTCGGTCTGGAACCATGCCTTGACACCCTGGTCGAGCGTGACGGCGGCGAGGTCGGGTTTCTTGTCGCCGTTGAAGTCGGCGGTTTGGACCCAGTAGTAGGTTCCGGCGTGGGGGAGTTGGAAGCTTTGTTCGATGAACTGTGGAACGAAGCCGATGGGTTGTTGCGGGCGTTTGTTGTGGGGGAGCTGAAGCCAGACACGGACGCCGCGTCCGTCGAAGGACGTGGCGGCGATGTCGAGAAGGCCATCGCCGTTAATGTCTGCGGCTTGGACACTCCAGAAGCTGCCGGGGCCTGCGATGGGGACGGGGGTGGTCCACCATCCGCCCTGGCCGTCGTTGAGGAACAGAACGACGCCGAGTTCGCCGCGATAGGTGGTGGCGAGGATGTCGGGGAAGCCGTCGGCGTTGAAGTCGCCGATGGCAAGGCCCTGGTAGTTGAGTTGGGCGGCGGGTTCCTCTTTGGCTTTGGACCAGGCGCCGAGCCCGTTGCCGTACCAGATGTCGATGCCGCCGGGGGTTCCCCAGCGGGTCGCCGCGATGTCCAGGTGTCCGTCGTTGTTGAGGTCGGCGATGGCGATGTCGTTGTAGGTGTCGGCGGCGACGGGGCCGACGTCGGAGGTCCAGCCTTTGCCTTCGCGGTTCAGCCAGACGGCGATGCCGCCGGGGTCGACGCTTTTCTCGCGGGCGGCGATGATGTCGGGGTAGCCGTCGTGGTTGATGTCGGCTGTCCCGACGACAAGGTAGTTGCTTGTCGTGGTGACGGGCGGGAGTTCTTTCCAGACGAGGTTCGCCGTGTTAAGGAACACGCGGACGCCGGGCACTTCGCCCTTGCCGCAGACGACAAGGTCGGGCCGGCCGTCCTTGTCGAAGTCGGCGGCGGCGAGGCCGGAGGGCATGGCGTAGTACTTGGGCCCCTCGATGCTGCTCCACGTGCCGTCGCCGTTGGCCAGCCAGATCCGAACGCCGCGCCGGTCGATTCCGCCGCCTGCGGCCAGGTCGGGCAGCCCGTCGCCGTCGAAGTCGGCGATCGCAAGGCTCCGGAACTCGCCGGCGGCCGCAGGGCCGAGCGCGGTGGTCCATCGGGCGTTGCGGGTAGGGTGGACGGTCTTGGCGAGCTGGGGCTCGGGGACGCGGTGGGCCACGATGCCGCGGCCGATGGGGTCGCACGCAGATGCGGCAAGGAGACCGAACAGCAGGATGATAAGAAGGGGTTTGTGTTTCATGGGGACGATTCCTCTTCGCTGCTCTGTCTGGGGAGTTCGCGTTCGTCGAGGGGCTTGGTGACGTAGAGCAGAGGTTTGGAGGCGAGGTCGACCAGCTTGGGCCGTTTGAGCTTCTGGCCGGAGGAGTCGTACTCGACGACGACGACGGGCCGGAGGAGGTTGTCGGTGCTGGTGCGGGCGACGCGAGCGGTCTCGCCGGTGTTGAGGAGGACGTAGCTCTCGAGGGGGAAGACGGAGACTTCTGAGACGAGTGCCCGGATGATATGTGGGGCGAAGAAGGTGCTGCGCATTCCGATGATCTCGCGGAGGGCGTCGAAGGCGATGAAGGCCTTGCGGAAGGTTCTGGGGTGGGAAAGTGACTCGTACGTGTCGGCGAGGCCGATGATCTTGGCGAACTCCGTGATCTGGCCGCCTTTGAGCTGGCGTGGGTATCCCTGGCCGCGCTCGCGTTCGTGTTCCTGGTAGACGGCTTCGGCGAGCCAGTGGTATTTCTCTCCGAGGGCGCTCAGGATTTTGTACGCGTGTTCGGGGTGCTGCTGGATTTTGGCCCATTGTGTCTTGGAGTATTTGCCTTCGGTCCCGGTGACGTCCGTGGGTACGCAGGCCATGCCGACTTCGTGGCAGAGGGCGGTCATTGCAAGGGCGGTGAGTTCTTCGGCGTCATAGTTGAGACCGCGTCCGATCTGGATGCTGAAGATGGCGACGTTGGGCGCGTCGTGCTCGATGACGCCGGGGTCGTAAGGGCGGATGGCCTTGAGGAGCAGGCGGTTGTTGGTTTCACACTCGTGGACGAGCTGTGTGGCCAGCGCGCGGCACGATTCGATGTCCGGGGGTTCCATTTTGACCGCTCTGGCCATGGCGTCTTGGGCGAATTGGCAGCACTTGGCGTAGAGCATCTCGGCGCGTTCGATCTGGCCTCGGCGGCGGGTGAGGTCGGCGGGCGGGATGAGTTCCGGCGGCCGGTCGGACGGCGAATAGGGCCTCTGGGGCGCGTGGGAGCGGAGCATGGGTTCAAGGATGTCTTCGGAGTCCTTGACGGGGAGGTCCGTTCTGAGGAGCAGGTCGCGGATGCGGGTCTTGACCTGCGGGCCGTCGATGGGCTTGCAGATGTAGTCGCCGGCGCCGAGCTGTGTGCCGAGGACGGCATCGGGGGTTTGGAGGGAGTTGCTGATGAGCATGACGGGAGTCTGGCGGGTCTGCTTGTCTTCGCGGAGGCTGGCGAGAACGTCCGGGCCGTCGAGCTCGATGCTGACGATAACGAGGCGCGGCAGGTATTCCCGGGCCATCTGGACGACGGCGGCGCCGGTTTCGGCGAGGAGGGGGACGTATCCGAGTTCGGACACCTGTGTGCAGAGAATGGCGCGCGCGCCGGGTTCGTTTTCGGCGATGATGATGGATTTGCCCGGTGCGGGGCGTTCCGCCGGCCCCATCTGGTTCTGGCGCCTTAGCATGTCCTTGAATTGCATCAGCATGGCCCCTTTATGCAGCGGATTCGACGAGTTCGGCGTCAATTTCGGAGACGCCCTTCTGGAAGCCCTTCCAGAGGCACAGGTCGCCGAGGTTGTTGATTCGGCGCGGACACCCGAAGCTCCGTTGATATATTCGGCCGACGGCGTCGCTGGTGAAGACCGTGCGTGAGGCCCCTGCCACGCCAAGGCGGTAGGCGATGTACCGGGCGGTGTCCACCAGGTCAAAGGTGTGGAGATGGGCCTTGACCGCGAAACGCTGTTCAAGCTGGGGAATTTGGGCCACCTGCTCCCGGAGTTCCGGCTGGCCGACCAGCAGGAGGGTGAGCAGGAAGCGGTCGTTCAACTGGTAATTGAGGAGGAGGCGGAGTTCTTCGAAGATGGATTTCTTCTGGATGACCTGGGCTTCGTCGACGATGAGGAGTGTGTGTTTTCCCGCGCGCAGGTTGTGCTGAAGGACTTCGCCGAAGGCGCGGGTAAGCCGCAGGCGGCTGTTCGATGAGACGTCGTGGCCCAGTTGGTACAGTGCCTCGCGCAGGAGTTCGGCGGCTGTCAGCTTGGGGTAACTGATGACGGCGAGCTGAACGCCGTCCGGCTCAAGCTCCTGGGCCAGGATGCGGATCAGCAGGGTCTTGCCACACCCGTAGTCGCCCGTGAGCAGTGCGCCGCCTTTTCGCGAGCGGATCGCGTAAGCCAGCGTGTCGACGGCCTGCAGGTGCTCGGCGGACGGATAGAGATACCTTGGGTCGGGCGAGTTCTCAAACGGCTTTTCGCGCAGTCCCCAGAACGCCTCGTACACCGCATCCCTCCCGGCGTCTGCCCGGCGTAACCACGGGACCCAGATCCCCTAGCTCCAAAGTCACAGACATTTTACACCATTCCGTGGGGCAATCAAGAAATAATATATCGTAAGTTTTACGACATATCATAACGCGGCGGCGTGCAGGTCCGGCAGTCCGGCGCTAATTGCCTTACTGGTCGGGGGTTACATATCAAGGGCTGGGGCCGGGCGGGAAGTGCGTAGGCGGGCGTCCAGGTGCCGTGAACCTGTCCGTGTACCTCTCCGCCGGCGGCGAGCGCCCCTTCGGCGGTCTGGCGGGCGAAGGACGAGGATTTCGATACCCCGGGCGCCGGGATGACCGTGGGGCCGGTGTTGATTCAA
>CAYXNI010000076.1:0-8830 GCA_964466285.1 uncultured Planctomycetota bacterium
CATTCGGCCATTCGTCATTTTGATTTGATTCGACATTCGTCACAGGACACGGCGCTGGTTGCCGCAGCCACGTCTCCGTCATTCGGCCATTCGTCATTTTGATTTGATTCGACATTCGTCATTCGACATTTGGTGATTGTCGTTTTCTGAAAGGACCGCGGATGGACGGCAAGCTGGGCAAGATTGACGAGAAAGCGTTCAAGGACTTCGTGCTGAACCGCCTTGGCGCGCGCAACCGCCGCGTCACGGTCGGCCCGCAGAACGGCGTCGATGCGGCGGTGTTCGAGGTCGGCGGCAAGACGGTCGTCATCGCCGAAGACCCCATCTTCCCCGCCGTCGGCCTTCCCCTCGACACCTTCGGCTGGTTCACCGTCCACATCGGCGCCAGCGACGTCGCCGTCATGGGCGTCCGCCCCGAACTCGCCACCTACACGCTCCTCATGCCCCCGAACACCCCGGACAAGGACTTTGAGACGATCGTCGACTCCATCCACCAGGCGGCGCTGGACCTTGATATCGCCATCATCGGCGGCCACACCGGCTATTACCCCGTCGTCACCGTCCCCATCATCGGCGGCATCACCGTCATCGGCTTTGCCGAGCGCGGCCAGATCGTCACGTCGGCGGGAGCGCGGCCCGGCGACGCCGTCCTCCTGACGAAGGGCCCGGCTGTCGAAGCGACCGGCCTGCTCGCCGTGCTGTACGAGAAGCAGTTGCGGAAGCAGCACGGCGACGCCATCGCCGACGCCGCGCTCCGAAGGTGCCGCGAAATCACGGTCGTCAAGGACGCCGTCACCGCCAAGGCCGCCGGACCCGTCACCGCCATGCACGACGCTACCGAGGGCGGTGTGCTCTGCGGGCTCGTCGAGATCGCCGAGGCAAGCGGCACGGGCATCGAGATCGACGAGAACCGGATGCTCCTGCCGCCCGACATCGCGGCGCTCTGCTCGATGCTCCGCATCGACCCCCTCGCCGCCATTGCCGAGGGCTCGCTCCTCATCACCGTCGCCGAGCCCGCCGCCAGGGACATCATCGCCGCGCTCGCCGCTTCGGACATCCCATGCACCCGGATCGGCCGCATCATGGGCGACGCGTCGAGGCGGACCATCCTCCGCCGCGACGGCAAGGTGCACAGGCTTGCCCGGCCGAAGGAGGACCCCTTCTGGTCCGCGTTCTTCAACGCAGTAAAGCAGGAGGCGTAGACGCCGGTGGAAGCTCAGAAACGAGCTTCCGCGTGATACGCAGATTGTGCTTCCCGCTCTGATTTTTCATTTGAACCGGGTGTGATTTTTTCTTAGAGTAACCGCGTCTGATTGGCTTTCTTCAGGTTGCCGCGCCCTCGCCGAGCGTCGATGCCTGCTCGGGCGGAGGCGCCGGGGTACTTCGTGTTGGAAAGACAGGAGGTGTAGGCAATGGGCTACCTGGCGGGATTCGACTCGGGCAGTTCCTCCGTCAAGGGCACGCTCATCGATGCCGCCACGGGCAAGGCGGTGGCATCGTTCACGTCGCCGTCGACGGAACTCAGGATCGATGCGCCGCATCCCGGGTGGGCGGAGCAGAACCCGGAAACGTGGTGGCAGCACTTCTGCATCGTCGCCAGGGCGATCCTCCAGAACGTGAATCCCGCCGACGTCCAGGCCATCGGAATCTCCTACCAGATGCACGGCCTCGTCCTCGTCGACAAGGCCATGAAGCCCCTCCGCCCCTCGATCATCTGGTGCGACGGCCGCACCCAGGCCATGGGCGACAAGGCCGCGAAGGACCTCGGGCCGGCGTTCCTCAAGCGTGCGCTCAACTACCCCGGCAACTTCACGGCGAGCAAGCTCGCCTGGGTGAAGAAGCACGAGCCGAAGGTGTACAAGCAGGCGTACAAAGCAATGCTCCCCGGCGACTACCTCGCCGCCAAGCTCACCGGCGAAATCTGCACCACGCCGTCCGGCCTGTCCGAAGGCATCCTGTGGGACTTCAAGAAGCAGGCGCTCCTCGACCCCATCATCGACTACTACGGCATCCGCCGCGACCTCCTCGCCGGCGTCAGGCCCACGTTCTCCGTCCAGGGCCAAGTCACCGACGCCGCCGCCCGCGAGACCGGCTTCAAGGCCGGGACCCCCGTCGCCTACCGTGGCGGCGACCAGCCGAACAACGCGCTCTCCCTCGGCGTGATGAAGCCCGGCGAGATAGCCGCCACCGCCGGCACCTCCGGCGTCATCTGCGCTGTCACCGACAAGAACGTCCCCGACCGCCAGTCGCGCGTCAACGTCTTCGTCCACGTGAACCACGACCCCGGCCGGAAAAACCGCTACGGCATCCTCGCCTGCATCAGCGGGACCGGCGCACTCTACCGCTGGCTCCACCAGATGATGGGCGAGAGCTACGTCGAGATGAACCGGCAGGCCGAGGCGGTCGAGCCGGGCGCCGACGGCCTCGTCATCATCCCCTACGGCAACGGCCCCGAACGCATCCAGTGCGGCCGCAACACCGGCATGAGCATGCACTACGTCGACCTCAACCGCCACGGCAAGGGCCACGTGACCCGCGCCGCGCAGGAGGGCATCGTGCTCGCGCTCAAGCAGGCGACCGACGTCATGGCCGGGATGGGCGTCAAGATCACCAAGGTCCGCGCCGGCAAGGCGAACATGTTCCTGAGCGGCCTGTTCGCCAAGCTCTTCGCGAGCGTAATCGGCGCCAAGGTCGAGCTGATGAACACCGACGGCTCGCAGGGCGCGGCCCGCGGCGCCGGCATCGGCTGCGGCCTGTACAAGCAGGAAGCGGATGCGTTCGTGGGACTGACGCCGGTCGCGACGGTGACGCCGGATGCGAAGCTCCGCAAGGCATACGGCCCAATCTACACTCGCTGGGCCGAAACACTCGAGCGGACGTTCTGAGCGAGAAAAGCACACAGGCGCATGAGCGCGGGGGAGCATGGGAGCGTGAGCGCACGGGCGTGAGAGGGCGCGTCCATCCAGCGCCGGCGGACCGCGTACAACCAGATCATCGACGGCGTGGTCGCGAAGGCGAAGGAGTTGATCGCGAAGGCGCAGTGACAGAAGAACCTGACAGGATCAACAGGATTGACTGGATGAGAGCATCCGGAAATCCTGTATATCCTGTTGATCCTCTCCAAGATTGTCTTTGTCCGGAAACAAGAATGCCTCCGGCGGGGGCCGGAGGCATTCTTCCTTGGTGTCGCAAACGCGTTTCTTCGGCCTTACTTCTTGAGCATCTGGCTCGCGTACTTGCGCGCTTCGGAGATCGAGGCGCCGATCGCGTCTTCCACCTTCGCCGTGTCGCGCTTCGCCAGGTTCCTCATGATCCTGTCCAGGTTGAGTCTCTTCGCCGCCTTGACCATCGCCTCCCAGCTGATCACGCTGCGGACGACGCGCTCGATGGCCTGGTTCACGTTGTCGTAGGCGCGCGGCTGCATGTCATGGCCGATCCACCGGCTGTACTTGGCGTCGAGCAGCAGGCGGGCGATGGCGATGTTCGCGCCGGTGATCCCGACACCGTGATCGACGTCGAACAGCCCCGGGCCGCCCAGGCGGATGCCGTCGTACCCCTGGCTGTTCGCGTGCACGTGGACGAGCGCCCCTTCGCGGAGCTCCTCGGCCGTGTCGTACACCGCGTCCAGCCCGATCATCTCGGAGTGCCCGAACTCCTTGTTCGTGCCCATCCGTGCGATGTCGACGCCCTTATCGCCCAGCCGCCGCCGCATCAGCAGAGCGCTCGCCACCGTGGGCAGGAGCATCTTTGGGTGTCCCTCGTTCGGCTTCGGCTCGATGCCGATGAAGAGCTTGCCGCCCTTCTTCTTCTCGTACTTGCACAGGGCGACCAGTTCGGTCTCGAGGTTCGCCAGCATCGTGTCCAGCCACGGGCCGGCGATGTCGTAGCCCCACGAGCCGTTCCACAGCACGAGCGTCGGCACCGCCTTCGGGTCCCACGCTTTCCTAAGCGCACCGTACGCCAGGTCAACCGTGCGTGCGCCGAACTCGGCCGCCGCCTTCCGCTCTTTCGGGTCGAGCGACGTGATCCCGCCGTAGCCCCAGTGGCTGTGTGCGCCGGGAGTGATCAGGGCCAGACGCATGCCCGCCTTCCTGAGCGCTTTCACGACGGCCGGGGCCGAGCACTCGTTGATCTCGCCGTCGTAGTGGACCTCGATGCCCAGCTCGACGTCCTTGGGCATGCGCGGCTTGATCCTGGCGGCCACCAGCTCGACGAAGTCGGCCGTGGTCATGCCGGCCCATTGCGGCCGCATGTTGCCCGGTACGAATCCGCCCTTGCCAGGGTTGAACGTCCATCTGCAGATCGAATGCCTCATTGCAGTACCTCCTTCTATTCTCTCTCATTCCAATGGGCGGCCCAGCGGGTCGCCACTACAGGTCGCGGCTGGGTCTTCGTATGCAACGTGGCATCAATGTAGCGCAATCAGCCGCGTCTGTCACGAGTTTTCTGACGCCCACGCGGAACTGCGCCGGTGCATAGTCCCCCATGCCAGGGCCAACTCGAAATCCGGGTTGCGGCCCAGAAGGGTGTATGCTAGAATCTGTCTCGTCAAGGGCCACCTGCAGCCCGCGCGGTACGCGGAATCCGCAGGCGGCCACGTCCCCTTGGAGCGAGGAACAATGCCCTCTCATCTGATCAAGCCGCACGGCGGATCGCTGGTCCAACTAATGGCCAGCGGTGACCGGTCGAAGGAACTTAAGGCCCTGTCGCGCGAGGCGCCGTCGTGGACGCTCACGCCGCGGCAGGCCTGCGACCTGGAACTGCTTCTCAACGGCGGGTTCTCACCGCTCACGGGCTTCATGACCCGGAACGACCGCGAGAGCGTGTGCGAGAAGATGCGGCTTGCGGACGGCACGCTCTGGCCGATCCCCATCACGCTGGACGTGACCGAGGAGTTGGCGCAGAAGCTGACGCCGGGCACACTGCTCTTCCTGCGAGACCTGGAGGGCGTGGCCCTCGCGGCTCTCCACGTGGAGGAGGTCTGGAAGCCTGACCTCGACCAGGAGGCCGAGCAGGTTTACGGGACGACGAACCCCGAGCACCCGGCGGTCGGGTATCTGAAACGCCATTCGAAGCCGTTCTGCGTGGGCGGCACGGTCGAAGGGCTGCAGCTTCCGAGCCACTATGATTTCGTCGCGCTCCGCCTGACGCCGGCCGCGCTGCGCGAGCGGTTCGCCGCGATGGGCTGGCGCAAGGTCGTCGCCTTCCAGACGCGGAACCCGCTGCACCGGGCGCACCTGGAGTTGACGTTCCGCGCGGCCAGCCGGCTCGAAGCGGACCTCCTGATCCACCCGGTGGTCGGAATGACCAAGCCGGGCGACGTCGACCACTACACCCGCGTCCGTTGCTACCAGGCGGTGATGAAGCATTACCCTCAAAACACGGCGATGCTCAGCCTCCTGCCGCTCGCGATGCGGATGGGCGGCCCCCGCGAGGCCGTCTGGCACGCGATCATCCGGAAGAACTACGGCTGCACCCACCTGATCGTCGGACGCGACCACGCCGGCCCGGGCTCGGACTCGAACGGCAAGCCGTTCTACGGGCCGTACGAAGCCCAGGAACTGGTGAAGAAGCACGAGGCCGAGCTGGGGATTCAGATGGCCGCGTTCAACAACATGGTCTACCTCGAAGACCGCGACCAGTACGTCCCCGACAACGAGGTCCCGCAGGGCGCCAGAGTGAAGAGCCTCTCGGGCACGGAGCTGCGCGAACGATTGATGGGCGGGCGGGACATCCCGGACTGGTTCTCGTTTCCCGAGGTCATCGCCGAGCTCCGGCGAACGCATCCGCCCCGCTCGAAGCAGGGCTTCACCGTCTTCTTCTCAGGCCTGCCCAGTTCGGGCAAGTCGACGCTCGCCAACGTCCTGCTCGTCAAGCTCCTCGAGATCGGCGGGCGGCCGGTCACGATTCTCGATGGCGACGTCGTGCGGACGCACCTGTCGTCGGAGCTGGGCTTCTCGAAGGAGCACCGCGACATCAACATCCGCCGGATCGGGTTTGTGGCGGCGGAGATCACGAAGAACGGCGGGATCGCGATCTGCGCGCCGATCGCACCCTACGCGAGCGTGCGGCACGACGTGCGCGACATGGTCGAGGCCGGCGGCGGCTTCATCCTCGTGCACGTGTCAACACCGATCGAAGTCTGCGAGCAGCGCGACCGCAAGGGGCTTTATGCCAAGGCACGCGCCGGCATCGTCAAGGAGTTCACGGGAATATCGGATCCATACGAAGTGCCCACCGACGCCGAGCTGACCATCGACACCGCGGAGATGACCCCGGAGGAGTGCGTGCAAGGGATCATCCTGCACCTGGAGAAGGAAGGGTACATCGGGCCAAGGTGAGGCGCCGAATCCCGGGCGCCAATTGCCGGGAGAATCCGAAACACAGAACACGAAATCCGGAACAAGTGCATCTGTTTCGGATTCAGGACTTGGGACTTGGTGTCTGACTGCTGGAGCACATGATGCCGGAAGGTCCTGACTTCATCGGTGTGGGCGTTCAGAAGTGCGGCACCACCTGGGTGGCTGCGCGGCTCGCCGAGCATCCCCAGATCTACTTCGACAAGAAAGAGATTTCCTTCTTCACCAATCACTTTTGCCGGGGCTGCGGCTGGTACCACGAGCACTTCAAGGGCAAGGGCGGGCGTATCGCGGGCGAGATTTCGCCGAACTACTTCATCGCGCCCCGTCCGGATTCGGCGCGGCTCGAGCACTATCCGCGCTGGTCGCTGCAGTCCTGGTACAAGCACCTCACGCGCCCCTACCCGTCGGCCCGGGACGAGATCAGGAAAGCGTACCCGGGCGTCAAGGTGTTTGCCATGTTCCGCAATCCCATCGACCGGGCGTGGTCGCACTACTGGATGTGGGTGGAGCGGCGGAAGAAGCGGGGCAAGGGCCGGCTCGTCGTGCCGTTCGAGAAGATGTTTCGCGACAACGGCCGCTGGATGCAACTCACCGGCCGCTACGCAACCCTGCTGAAGTATTGGCGCGAAGCGTTCCCACAGATCGGCGTGTTCCTCTACGACGACCTCGCCGCGGATCCGAAGTCCCTGATTCAGTCCGTCTATCGCTTCCTTGGGGTGGACGACAGTTTCGTCGGCAAGCTCGGCAACCGCGAGAATGCAAGAGAATATGAACCCATGGACGAGACCACTCGGCGGATGCTGGCCGATTTCTATCGTGCGGAGGTGGAGGAGTTCGGGCGCATGATCGGGCGCGACCTTCCCTGGCTCGGCTGAACTGGTGTCGTAACACATTCCGCCACAAGAGGATAAGGCCGCGTCCCAGGGCCGGTCTTGCAGCGCGGCCCGCAACGTGCTCCGGAGCTCCCGGTGGAGTCCTGCTCGCGTCGTAACAGCTTGTCAGACTGCCGGTTGACGTTTCGATTTCGTTCGATAGACATTTGCTTCGCTGCGGTTCATCGTGTATAATGTGTATCGATAAGGAGAGGGGGCAGCTTGAGTCCCTGCTCAGACGGAAAGCAGGCTCGGTCAGTGGTCTGTCTCCCTTCCGGCTCTTGCACACCTTGCCGAGGCGGTCGGCCCCCGGCCAGGAGGAAACATGATCGATCTCACAGGCTTGGACATACTGCTCGTCATCGCAACTGACGAGTTCCGCGACGAAGAGTATCGCGAACCGGCCGAAGCCCTGGCGCGGGCAAAAGCCGGCGTCGTGATTGCGTCGTCGTCCAAGAACCCGTGCATCGGCATGCTGGGCCTCAAGGTCACTCCCGACTTGCTCATCTCAGAGATTAACGTCTCCGACTACGCCGCTGTCGTCTTTATCGGAGGCAAGGGCGCCAGCGAATACTTCGACAATCCCGCGGCGCACAAGATTGCCCAGGACGCGATCGCCCAGGACAAGTTCGTCGCCGCCATCTGCATCGCGCCCTCCACCCTTGCCAACGCCGGCCTGCTCAATGGCAAGAAAGCCACGTGTTTCCCGTCGGAACGCGGCAATCTTGCCGCAAAGGGCGCCAATGTGGTCAACGAAAGCGTCGTGCGAGACGGCCAGATCATCACCGCCGACGGGCCGCAGAGCGCCAAGGCGTTCGCGAAAGCGCTCTGTGACGCACTTGCCGAAACACTTCCTCCCCCGGAAGAACACGAAGAACTCGAGCTGCCGAGAATCCCCCGCGAGAGACCCGACGAGCTGTGAAGAGAGCACGGGCCCCATGCTCGTCACGCGCGCTCACGCGCGCCCGTACACCGCCGCCTCGCCCAACTCCTCCTCGATCCGCAGAAGCTGGTTGTACTTGCACACACGGTCCGTCCGGCAGGCCGAACCCGTCTTGATCTGCCCCGCGTTCGTCGCCACCACCACGTCCGCGATCGTCGTGTCCTCCGTCTCGCCCGACCGGTGGCTCACCACCGCCGTGTACCGCGCCTTGTGCGCCATCTCGATCGCGTTCAGCGTCTCCGTCAGCGTCCCGATCTGGTTCAGCTTGATCAGAATCGAGTTCGCCGTCCCCGTCTCGATCCCCCTCTTCAGCCGCTCCGTGTTCGTCACGAACAGGTCGTCGCCGACGAGCTGCACCTTCTGACCCACCTTGTCCGTCAGCAGCTTCCAGCCATCCCAGTCGTCCTCCGCCATCCCGTCCTCGATCGACCGAATCGGATACCGGCCGCACAGGTCCGCATAGTAGTCCACCAGCTCCCCCGACGTGAGCTGCTTGTTCTCCGAAGCCAGCACGTACTTCCCCTCCGCCTTGATGCCCCGCCCCTTCGCGTCCTGCCCGTGGAACTCGCTCGACGCCGGGTCCAGGCAGATGAACACATCCTTGCCCGGCTCGTAACCCGCCTTCTGAATCGCCTCGATGATGACCCGGATCG
>CAYXNI010000077.1:0-8724 GCA_964466285.1 uncultured Planctomycetota bacterium
GGAGCAGGCGAACCCGCACGAGCCGCCGGAGCCCGACAAGCAGCCCGAGGCCGTACCAAGCGGCTAGGCCAAGCCGGCCAGTTGGTGGCAGTGTAGGACCCAACACTGAACAAAGTGGAGATTGTCGATGGCAGAAGTGACCGCGGCACTGGTGAAGAAGTTGCGCGAGATGACAACCCTTCCGATGATGGAGTGCAAGGCGGCCCTCGTCGAGGCCGGCGCGGACCTCGAAAAGGCGGTCGAGGTTCTGCGGAAGAAAGGCTCGATCAAGTCCGCCAAGCGGGCAGGCCGGGAAGCGGCGGAGGGCTGCGTCCAGTGCTACATCCACACCAACGGCAAGGTGGCCGCCATGGTCGAGGCGCGGTGCGAGTCTGACTTCGTCGCAAAGAACGAGAACTTCCAGCGGTTCGTGCGCGACATCTGCATGCACATCGCATGGGCGGACCCCGCCGCCCTAGATCGCAACGGCCTGCCGCCTGAACTGGTCGCGAAGGAAAAGGAAATCTACGCCGACCAGATCAAGGGGAAGCCGGCCAACATCGCGGACAAAATCCTGGAAGGGAAGCTCAAGGACTTCTTCGGGCGCGTCTGCCTGGTCGATCAGAAGTTTGTGAAGGACGACAAGAAGACCGTGGCCGACGTGATCACCGAGCAGATTCACAAGATGGGTGAGAACATCTACATCAAGCGGTTTGTCCGGTTCGAACTCGGGGGCTGATTCGTGGCAAAGCCGAAGCCCGCGTACAAGCGGGTGCTCCTGAAGCTCAGCGGCGAAAGCATGTGCCCTGACGGCGGCCAGGGAATCGATCCGCCAGCGGTCGCGAGGATCGCCATGGAGATCAGGTCGGCCGCCGAGACCGGGGCGCAACTCGCCGTGGTTATCGGGGGCGGAAACATCTGCCGGGGCCATGTTCTCGCGGCGGCCGGGCTTCACCGCGCGGTCTGCGACCACATGGGGATGCTCGCGACGGTGATAAACGCGCTGGCGCTTCAGGACGCGCTGGAGAAGCTAGGCCTGGAGGTGCGGGTTCAGACCGCCATCGCGATGGCGGACGTGGCGGAGCCGTACATCCGCCGCCGGTGCATCGCACACCTCGAATATGGGCGCCTGTGCATCCTGGCCGCCGGTACGGGAAATCCGTTCTTCTCGACCGACACGGCGGCGGTGCTGCGTGCCCGCGAGATCGGAGCATCCATCCTGCTCAAAGCGACGAAGGTCGACGGCGTGTACGATGACGATCCGATGAAGAACCCGAAGGCGAAGCTGTTCAAGACGATCACGGCCCGCAAAGCTCTCGACCAGAATCTTCGGGTGATGGACATGACGGCGCTCACCATGGCTATCGAGGGCAAGCTGCCGATCCTGGTTTTCAACCTGCGCAAGCCGGGGAGCATCCGGAGGGCGGTGTTCGGCGAGAAAATCGGAACGCTGGTCAGTTGATTCCTGACAGGAGGAGCCATGCCGTACGATGAGATTCTGCTCGATGCCGAGGAACGGATGGAGAAGTCGGTGCATTTTCTTCAAGAGGAATACAAGAAGGTCCGCGGGGGCCGGGCCTCAAGCGGGCTGGTCGAGAACATCAAGGTGGACTATTACGGGTCGCCGACGCCGCTGAAGCAGATCGCGGCGATCGGCGTGCCGGAGTCGAGACTGATCGTCATTCGGCCCTTTGACCCCGCGGCGCTGGCCGCCATCGAGAAAGGGATTCTGAAATCGGACATCGGCATCACGCCGAACAGCGACGGGAAGATGATCCGCCTGACGGTGCCGCCGCTGGGCGAAGACCGCCGCAAGCAGCTTGTCGCCCAGACCAAGAAGATGGCGGAAGAGGCGCGGATCGCGATCCGAAACGAACGCCGCGACGCCCTGCGGCACGCCGAGAAGGAAGAGAAGGATGGAGAGATGTCCGAAGATGATCTCGAGCGGTTCAAAAAGGATATACAGGAACTCACGGACGAGTATACTGGGAACGTCGAGAAGCTCCAGGAGGCGAAGGGAGCGGAACTGATGGAGGTGTAGGCCGGGGGCGTAGCTCAGTTGGCAGAGCAACGGCTTTTTAAGCCGTGGGTCGAAGGTTCGAGTCCTTCCGCCCTCACCCGAAGGCGATAAGCAGGCTTGTGACACGAGCGGTCGTGAGCCTGCTTCTTTGCGCGACAACAGGGGAACGAACCCGGGCCGGGCGGGCGACGCCGGAACGGCGGCGGACTCAATGCTCCTGCGGAAATGCGCCCAACGCCTCCATCTCAGTCCCGTAAATGTCAAATACGGCGTTGAGGCGGGTGAGTTCGAGCACCTCGGAGATCGGGCGGGGGATGCAGCAGAACTTGAGCGTGCCGTTCCTGATCTTCACCGCCTTGGCGAGCGAAATCAGCTTGGCCAGCGCGAGACTCGACAGGTACCGAACGTCCGCCATGTTCACCACCATCTTCCGCACACCGCCGCCTTCAATCATGCCGGTCAGCTCGCTCGCGATCTGATTAACGTCGCGCTGGTCGACAAGCTTGCTGTCGGCGAACCGAACGACCGTAACGTCCTCATGCAGGTTTGAAATAACCTTCGGCATGTCCCCATCCTCCCGCTTGCTTCGTCCCTCTGCCCTGCGCCCTTTGCCCTTGCCATTATATCGGCGCATTTGGTGCAAGAGTTAGCGCGATCTTCAGGCTGCCGGTGATGGCCAATGACAGGGCCGAATCGATTGTGGAAAAGAGGGGTCAGGGGTTCGTTCGGCAGGCGGCTGGTTCCGTGCGCAAGTTCGCGGCAAAAAGGGCGGGAGTTGCGCTCGGCGTCAGCGGGAGGGGGATCAGCGGCCGACCGCTGTGTACCGGAAGCCTCGTCCTATCATGTCGGGCGGATCGTAGATGTTGCGGAGGTCGACGATCACGGGCTGACGGAGTGCCTTGCGTACGCGGTCGAGGTCGAGGTTGCGGAACTGATTCCACTCGGTAGCAATAACGAGGGCGTCGGCCCCGGTGCAGGCGGCGTATTCGTCCTGGCAGCACTTGCCGGCGAAGCCGGCGGCGCGGGCGCGTTCCATGGCGACGGGGTCGAAGGCTTGGACGACTCCGCCTTCGGCGGCGATGGCGAGGGCGATTCTGAGCGCGGCGGACTCGCGGACGTCGTCGGTGTTGGGCTTGAAGGCCAGTCCGAGCAAGGCGATGGTCCGGCCCTTGATCTGGCCGCCGATAAGCGCCCGGATCTTGTCGACCATTGCGGCCGGACGGCAGTCGTTCACCTGGACGGCGGAGCGGATGATGGAGAGCGGGACTCCGTGTTCCTGCGCGGTGTTGAGAATGGCCTTGGTGTCCTTTGGGAAGCAGGAGCCGCCGAAGCCCGGGCTGGGGTGAAGGAACTTGGGGCCTATGCGTCGGTCGAGTCCCATGCCGCGTGCGACGGCGTGGACGTCTACGCCGATTTTCTCGCAGAGGTCGGCGAGCTCGTTGATGTATGAGATTTTCACGGCGAGGAAAGCGTTGGAGGCGTACTTGATCAACTCGGCGGCGCGGCGCGTGGTGCTGAGGATGGGGGTCTCGATCAGGTACAGGGGCCGGTAGAGGTCCTCAAGGATCGCGCGGGCCTGTTCGTCTTCGGTGCCAATGACGACGCGGTTGGGGCGCATGAAGTCCTCGATGGCCGCTCCCTCGCGGAGGAATTCGGGGTTTGAGGCGACGCTGAAGGGGCGGTTGCCTTTGATGCGTTCACGGATGAGTGCTTCAACGCGGTCGCCCGTACCGACGGGGACGGTGGACTTGATGACGACGACCTTGTAGCTGGTCATGGCGTCGGCGACGGTTCCGGCGACCTGGAGGACGGAGGTGACGTCGGCCCGGCCGTGGGGGTCCTGGGGCGTGCCGACGGTGATGAAGACGACGAGGTTGTCGCGGACGGCGCCTGCGAGGTCGGTGGTGAAGCGGAGGCGGCCGGCGGCGACGTTCCGGAGCACGAGTTGCTCGAGGCCAGGCTCGTAGATGGGCATCTGGCCGGCCTGTAGCGAGGCGACTTTCCGCTCGTCGTTGTCGACGCAGGTGACGCGGGTGCCGAATTCGGCGAAGCAGGCCCCGGAGACGAGTCCGACGTAGCCGGTGCCGACGACGGCGATGTTCATCGTTGCCCTCCTGGTTCTTCCTCAGCGCGATCCGAGAAATTAACGTCGTGTCCTTCCTCGGCCGGCGAAACGCGGGGGCCGAGGCTTAGTCTCTCGCGGGCCTGATCGCGTCAAAGTACCCGCGGACGAGGCGTTGGTCTTCGGGCGGGATGCCGCCGCTCTCGAGCAATATTTGAGCGGACTTCGCGGCCCGCTCGTAGGTGAGCGAGACGTCCGCCGTGTCCGCGCCCGTGCCGCGCCGGGAGTAGATGATGCCGCCGCCAGCCGATGCCGGCGCGAGCGGGTCTTTTCCGACGGGCGCCAATTCGAGGAGTTCGCCCTCCGGCCGCACTCCTTTGAGCTCCGGTGTGGGGAGTGCAGATGCCTGCTCGCTTCGGAGTTCGCTGAGCCTGCGGTCGATTCGCCTGGCGATCTCGTCGCTCCCGGCCTGTGCGGCTTTCAACGCTTCCGTCAACTCGGCCAGTTGGCGCTGGACTTCGCGCAGCGCTTCGATCGCCTTCTGATCGGCACGAGCGAGTGCATCGGCGGAAAGCCGGATTGACTCACTGAGTTCTTTTGCGGCGTTTTCCGCGGCCAAGCGATCGGCGAGGCGGCGAAGTTGTTCGCCGAGCTCGACCCGTCGTGCCGGGTCCATGCCTTTCAGGATGTCCTTCTGAATTTGGACGATAGTCATCTGCAAGCTGGCGAGGCCGCGGGGCGCCTCGGCATCCGGCTGGGACTTGTCGCCTAGCGCGCCAAGCTGGGGCGCGGCTGCCGCTATGGCATTCTGCGTACGCTCCGCGTTCACGGCAGCCGCAGCACGCCGCTGCACGTCACGCTCCATCCGGCCGAGCAGGTCGGCGTGCGGCATGATGGACGCCAGCACCAGGCCGATCCCCGCGGGGAGCAGGAGTCGTGTGTACACCGTCGCCTTGAACGGAAAGACGCTGGGCGCACGGACATCGCGGATGGCATTCTCGGCGTCGGCGAGGACCGCCCTGGCCCAGGGGCCGTCCGAGCGGCCCAGTTCAAGGGCGCTCGCCACGCGATCTCCGAGGTTCAGACGTTGGTCGGTCTCCATGGCCACTCGCAAGCGGCTCACGGGCTCGCGCAGCGCGGCGGCCAGCGCGGCACCGGGAACGGCCAGGGCCAGAAGGAGGAGCACGCAGATATACAGGTTGACGCCGAGGTAGAACAGGCGGTCCCCCGCCACGGTAACGATGGCGAGGCACAGTGCGCAGAACAGGCAGGCCGACAACCACCGGGCCATCCGGACCGCTCTGAACCGCCAGACCAACCGGCCGAGTTTCGCGCCGAGAGTCACGGTATGCTCCTCGCAGTTCCCGCCATTACAAACGATTCTCCGCGCTTGTGGTTCAGAGTCAAGTTCCATTTGGGCGCATCAGGCACAACCTCTCGAGCCTGTGACATGTGCGGTACACTTCTGCAGGTTGTTACATCGCCGGCGCGTAGCTTGCTTTTTCGGGGGAACGTGTGTATCTTGCGATATGCGTGGAGGGGTGGTAGAATCCATAGTAGAGAGGTCGGTCTTGGAGGCGAAGAGGAAATGGGGCAATCCGATGCCTGATAACAGAACAGTGACCTACCTGGACTACGCCGCGACGACGCCGGTGCGGCCCGAGGTGTTGGAGGCGATGTTGCCCTTCTTCACGGAGAAGTTCGGCAACCCGTCGACGTTGTACTCGATGGGGACGTCGGCCAAAGAGGCGGTGGATGCGGCCCGCGCCCACGTGGCCGCGCTCATCGGCGCCACCCCGGACGAGGTGTACTTCACGAGCGGGGGCACCGAGTCCGACAACTGGGCGATCCGGGGCGTTGCCCACGCGCTGAAGAAGAAGGGCCGCCACCTGATCACGTCGAAGATCGAACACCACGCGGTGATGGAGACGTGCCGCGACCTCGAGAGCGACGGGTTCGAGGTGACGTGGCTGGATGTGGATCACGACGGGCTGGTTTCACCGACCGACGTGACCCCCGCGATTCGCAAGGACACCGTCCTCATCACGATCATGCACGCCAACAACGAGGTCGGCGTCATCGAACCGGTCGAGGAGATCGGCCGCATCGCGAACGAGCGGCACGTCCCGTTTCACACGGACGCGGTCCAGTCGGTGGGTAAGATGCCGGTTGACGTGGACACGCTGAAGTGTGATCTTCTCTCGATTTCGGCGCACAAGATTTACGGTCCGAAGGGGATCGGGGCGCTTTACGTCCGCAAGGGGACCCGGATCAGCAAGTTCATGCACGGGGGCGACCAGGAGCGCCGCAAGCGGTCGGGCACGTCGAATGTGCCCGGCATTGTCGGACTGGGCAAGGCCGCGGAGCTCGCCCGGCTGGAACTTGCGGCTGAGCGGAAACGGCTGGAGGCGCTGCGGGACCGGTTGATTGACGGGATCATCGCGGCCATCCCGGACGTGGAATTGAGCGGGCCGCGCGGCCGGCGGCTGCCGAACAACGCGCATTTCTGCATCCGGGGCATCGAGGGCGAGGGGATCATTCTGCGGCTGGATCATCACGGCATCTGCGCGGCGACAGGATCGGCCTGCACGAGCGCAACGCTGGACCCGTCGCACGTGCTGCTGGCGATGGGCCGGCCGCACGAGGTCGCGCATGGCTCGCTGCGGATGACCCTCGGACGCGAGAGTACGGAGGCGGACGTGGACAAGGTCCTCGATGTGCTGCCGAAGGTGGTGGCCCAGTTGAGGGCGATGTCGCCCCTTTACAGTCCGGGCAAGGCGGACTGCTCCGGGGGCGATTGCTGCTGCAAGTGACGGCCGGGCGAGGTTTCCTTTTCGAGGAGCGAGATGATGGGCGAACAGTACACAGAAGAGGTGATGAAGCACTTCCTGGAGCCGCACAACGTCGGGACGTTCGAACATCCCGACGGGGTGGGGAAGGTCGGGAACCCGATCTGCGGAGACATCATGGAGATTCAGATCCAGGTCGAGGACGACCGGATCAAGGACGCGAAGTTCCGGACGTTCGGCTGCGGCGCGGCGATCGCAACCTCGAGCGTACTGACGGACATGGTGAAGGGGAAGACGCTGATCGACGCGCTGAAGATAACGAACGAGGAAGTGACGCAGGCGCTTGGCGGTCTTCCGGCGCGGAAGCGGCACTGCTCGGTCCTGGCGGAGGAAGGCCTGCACGCGGCGATCAAGGATTACAAGGACCGCCTGCAAGGGAAGATCAAGCGCGGCGAAGCTCCGCCCAGCCGGTGCTGCCTCGACGAGACGTGCGAGCTGTGCAAGCTGATCGCGAGGCGAAGCGAGGAAATCGCCAAGAAACACAACGACGTGCACTGAATTGGGAATGATGAATGAGGGTGCGCAAGAAGAGAAGAAGAGAGTAAGAGCAAGAGCGAGAGTTTGAGTGCGGCGGGTGGTCCGCGGCTGACACATCAGGGCGGGACATCGTTTTGCTTGCCATGCGGGCGTGGTCTCTGGTACATTGCCTCCCGCGGGCATTTCACCGGACGAGGATGAACCATGGCGAAAGCACGGTACATTGCGTTCGAGGGGATCGACGGCGCGGGCACGACGACCCAGGCGAAGCTGGCGTCGACCTGGCTGCGGTCGAAAGGGGTGGATGTTCTTGACACGCGGGAGCCGACGAACGGCGCGGTCGGGCAGGTGATCCGGGAGGCGCTGTCGCGGCAGATGCCCGGCCGCAAGGGCATCGAGCTCGAGCCCGAGATGTTCGCCCTGCTCTTCGCGGCGGACCGCCTCGATCACACGCGGGCCAGGATCATTCCGGCCCTTGAACAGGGTCTTTGGGTGGTCAGCGACCGCTGCTACCTGTCCTCGTTCGCGTATCAGTCCGTGGGGTGCGACCTGGACTGGGTCCGTGGCCTGAACCGGCACTGCCGCCGGGCCGACCTGATCATCTTGCTGGACCTGGACGCCGAGGCGGCCTACCGCAGGGTCGCGGCGCGGACCCTGTTCGAGAACATGGAGGTCTTCGAGACGGCGGACAAGCTGGCGGTTATCCGCGAGAACTATCTGAGTATCTCGGAGCGTCTTAAGCGGGAGAGCGAGCACATCCTGATCGTGGACGCTTCGCCGCCGGCGGACGTCGTGGCGGACACGGTGCGGGGGATTCTGTCGGACCTGCTATGATTGCAATCATCGACTACCGCGGCGGGAACCTGCAGAGCGTGTTGCGGGCGGTCGAGCACCTGGGCCACGAGGCGGCGATCACCGACGATGCGAAGATGATCCGCGCGGCAGAGCGGGTGATTTTCCCCGGGGTGGGGGCGGCAGGCGCCACGATGGAAAACCTGCGGAAGCTGGGACTCGACACGCTGCTCAAGGACGAGATTCATCCGAGCGGCGTGCCAATGCTCGGCATCTGCATCGGTATCCAGATCATCTTCGAGTCAAGCGATGAGGATGAGGCGAAGTGCCTGGGCATCCTGCCTGGCACGGTGCGGCGGTTCAGCGAGTCACGCGGGCTGAAGATTCCGCAGATCGGATGGAACGAGGTGCACTTCGTGAAGCCGCATCCGATCTTCGCGGGCGTCCGGGACGGTTCGCACTTCTACTTCGTCAACTCGTATCACCCCGTGCCGTCGGACCCGGAACTCGTGTACGCCACGGCGGACTACGGGGAGCGCTTCCCG
>CAYXNI010000078.1:0-8691 GCA_964466285.1 uncultured Planctomycetota bacterium
TGCCGTGGCTCCGGCGGCCAGGGGGGCGTAGGCGGCGGGGGTGAGGTTGTCGCCGGCGAAGACGATGAGGCCGCGGCCGGTGGAGACGAGTTGCTTGATCTTGGCCCAGGATGAGGGTGGGAGTGTGGCGACGTTGCAGAGGACGATGACGTCTGCGTCGGTGAGTGCGGCTGAGTTGAGGTCGGCGGGGCGGAGCTCTTTGAGCTGGCAGGCCTGGCCGGAGGGAATGCCGCCGGGCGCGAGGACGATGCGGAGGAAGAAGAGTTCGTCGCGGCGCGGGACGCCGGATGGTGCTCCGTTGACGAGAGCGACGCGGCGCGGTGGTGTGGTGCGAAAGGTGAAGTAGAGGGTGTCGTCGGCGGGGAGGTCGTCGGTCCCTGTTGCGGTGACGGCTGCCCAGTGTTCGTCGGCGGCTCCTTTCACGGTGCCGATGAGTTTGAGCTCTGCGGCCTGGTGTGCGCTTGCGGGCTTCTGGTCGCGGCGCTGGCCGTCGATGACGAGTTCGACCTGGCGGTCTCGGGAGCCGACGGCGTGGACAAGGGCCTTGACCTCGAAGGGGGTCTCGGCTGTGACGTGATCGGGTGCGGCGACGCGGAGGACGGCGGCGTTCAGGGGTTTGGCGGCGCCGGCGTCGGCGATGTAGAAGGTGATGTCGTCGGGGTCTTCGGGGGCGGGGATGGGGGTGGGCCAGGCGTGTGCGGTGAGGTCGGTGAAGAGGAAGACGGACTTGCCGGCGCCGCTGACGTCCTTGAGCATTCGGATGGCTTGCTTGAGAGCGGCGGAGCAGTCGGTGCCGCGGGACGAGAGATTGGCCTTTCGGATGTGGGCCTTGAGCGCGTCGAGGTCGTGGGCGTGGGAGAAGTCGGTGATGACGGGCTGTGGGGAGTCTGCGACGAGGAGGAGGCAGGCGCGGGAGTCGCCGATGGAGAAGGCGTCGACGGCGGCGAGTGCCATTTGTTTGGCTTTTTCGAAGGAGGTGGTGTCGTCGTGCCGGCAGCCCATGCTGTAGGAGTTGTCGAGGAGGAGTACGGCGGTGACGGTGGCTTTGGCGCGGCGGATTTCGGCGGCCGAGCCGGTTCCTTTGACCCATGGCCTGGCGACGACGAGGGCGAAGAGGGCGAGTGCGGCGATGCGGAGGATGAGGAGCAGGAGTTGCTTGAGCTTGAATCGGACGGAGCTGCGGCGGTGGGAGGCGATGATGAATCGGACGGCGGGGAAGAGTGTATGCTTGGGCCGGCTGCGTGTGGCGAGATGGATGATGATGGGAGCGAGCGCGCCGGCGGCGAGCCAGAGGAGAGAGGGGTTGAGGTAGTTGGCCCAGTCAGGCATCAGTGTCCGGACCGTTTCATGAGGTAGGCCATGAGGGCCTTGTCGAAGGAGGTAGATGTGTCGACGTGGAAGAAGTCGATGTGGTTTTTGTAGAGTTCGGTGCGGTAGTGTGTGATGAACTGGTCGAGTGCGTGGAGGTAGCCGGCCCGTACGCTGCCGGCGTCGGCGATGATGGTTTGGCCGGACTCGACATCGACGAAGCGTCTGGCGTCTGAGAAGGGGAACTTGGCCTCGGCTTCGTCGAGGATGTGGAAGGCGATGACGTCGTGTCCGTCGTGGCGGAGGTGTGCGAAGCCGTCGAGGACGTCTTGTGGTTCGTCGAGGAGGTCGGACATGACGACGATGAGGCCGCGCTTGTCGATAAGGCCGGCGACTTTGTGGAGGAGGTCTCCGACCTTGGCCTGGCGGCCTGGATGTGTGTCGTTTAGGACTTTGAGCATCCGGATGATGTGTTTTCGTTTGTTGCGGGGCGGGAGGACAGCGCGGATGGCATCGTCGAAGGTGATGAGTCCGACGGTGTCTTGCTGGGTGACGATGAGGAAGGCGAGTGCGGCGGCGATGTAGGTGGCGTACTGGAGTTTGGTGAGTTCTTTGCTTGCGTAGCCCATGGAGGCGGAGGCGTCGATGACGAGGTGGCATTCCATGTTGGTTTCGGCCTCGAAGCGCTTGATGTAGTACTTGTTGGTTCGGGCGAAGACCTTCCAGTCGAGGTCTTTGAGGTCGTCGCCGGCGACGTATTTGCGGTGGTCGGAGAACTCGGCGCTGAAGCCTTTGAATGGGCTGCGGTGGAGGCCCGAGAAGAATCCTTCGATGAGAAACTTGGCTTTGAGGTCGAAGCGAGCGACCTGGGCGAGGACTTCGGGTTGCAGGTATTGTTCGGCCGTGGGCATGTTCTGCCGCCAATCGAGTCTATGTTATTCTACCGGAATCCTGAGGGGAGTCTAGGGGGAGCAGGGGGGCATGGGGGCGTGAGGGTAAATGGGGCGGAGAGGAAACGGACGAGGAAGAGGAGGACGAAAGGAAAGAGGAGAAGAAAAGGAAGGAGGGGGACGAGGAGGGAGAGAGTAAGAGCAAGAGCAAGAGCAAGAGTAAGAAGAGGAGGGGAGGGATGGGTCAGTTATGTGAAGGAGGCGAGGGCTTTCTCGCGGGTGGGGTGGATGCTGAAGAGTGTGTGGAGACCGGTGATGCGAAAGACTTCGGCGATGCTGTCGTCGAGTGAACAGAGTTTGAACTGGCCGCGCTGGTCGGTGACGATGCGGCCGTTGAGCTTGATGAGCTTGCCGAGGATGGAGCTGGAGATGAAGCGGACGGCGGCGAAGTCGAGTAGGACTTTCGGCTCGGTGAGACGGTGGATGGTTCGGACGACGTGGTCTTCAAAGGAGTCGCTCAGGTCCGCCGGAATGCGCGGGCTGAGGATGGAGATGATGGTGACGCTGTCTTGCTTTTCGATTTTGACTTCGACGGTGCTCTGTGTCATTGGGGTGCTCCGTGGATGTGTTATTGGAAGGGGCCGAAGATGAAGCTGGTGATGGCGCTGACTGGGGCGCTGTCACGGGCGTTTTCGATGGCGTCGATGGCTCTGGTGACAAGGCGTTTTACGTTGTCGTAAAGTACGGGGTCGTTGATGAGCTTGCCGATGGTTCCAGTGCCGTTGTCGATTTTGGCGGAGGCGCTGTTGAGGTGTTGGGAGATGCTGTTGATGTTGTTGTAGACGTCGTCCTTGGTGAGGAGTTGTCCGATAGTGCCGCGTCCGTCGCGGAGCGTGGTGGTGATAGAGGCGAAGTTTTCGAGTGTGAGGGAGGTGTTCTGGCGTGCTTTTTCGTCGGAGATGAGCATTCCGACGATGCCTCGGCTCTGGCGGATGTCGAGGAGGACGCCTGCGGCGTGTTCGTAGAGTTTGGGGTCGTTGACGAGGAGGCCGAGCGAGCCGGTGCCGTCGTCGATTTTTCCGGTGATGGAGCGGACGTTGGCGGCGGCGGTGCGGAGGTCGTCGACGATGGCGCCGGAGTCGTCGCGCATGAGTTTGGCGAGGGCGCTGTTTCCGGAGTTGAGTTTTTCGAGGAGTGAGTTGAGTTGGACGAATGGGGCGTCGTCGTTGACGAGTTTGCCGATGGTTCCCTGGCCGGTTTCGATGCGATGGGCGATGGTTTTGAGTGTTTCTGTGGTGTCGCTGATGTCTCGGTAGAGGTCGTCTTGCATGATGAGTTTTCCGACGGTGCCTTTGGCTTGTGTGACGGCGGAGACGGCGGTTTTGAGTTCGGAGAGGACGTCTGTGAGGCCGGCCATGGGGCCGCCTGGGAGAGGCGCGGTGCCGTGGAGTTGGCGGACATCGGCTTGGGGGGCGGCGGGGGTGCCCGGTTCCACGGCGAGGTAGGTTCCGCCGAGTGCGGAGGCTTCGCGGATGGTGATCTTGTAGCCTTCGTGGATGGGGGCGTCGGCGTCCATTTGGAGTTTGAGGCGGAAGGAGTAGGTCTGCTGGTCGAAGTCGATTCTGCGGACGACGCCCATGCGGTGGCCGAGGACTCTGACGTCGTCGCCGGTCTGGAGGCCGGCGATTTCCTTGATGTCGACATGCCAGGAGGTGGTGGGCTTGAAGACGCTTAGACCGCTGACGACGATGGTTCCAAAGGCGGTGAGGCAGACGGCGATGACGAAGACGATGCCGACGAGCAGTTCCTTTTTCATGTGTTGGGCTCCTGGAAAGTGCTGGTTCAGTCCATGGGTCCTTCGATGCGTCCGTGTACGAACTGTTGGACGACGGGGTTGTCTGAGTTTTTGATTTCGTCCGGGGTGCCGAGCTGGATGATGGAGCCGTCGTAGAGCATGGCGATGCGGTCGGCGACGCGGTATGCGCTTTCCATGTGGTGAGTGACGACTACGGAGGTGACGCCGAGCTTTTGTCTGACGCTGTTGATGAGGAGGTCGATGCGGCTGGCCATGACGGGGTCGAGTCCGGAGGTGGGTTCATCGTAGAGGATGATCTGCGGGTCGAGGACGATTGCGCGGGCGAGGCCGGCGCGTTTTTTCATGCCGCCGCTGAGGTCGGCGGGCATTTTGTCGGCGTGTTCTGAGAGGTCGAGGAGCTGGAGCTTGGCGGAGACGAGCCGGCCGATTTCTGCGGGGGTTTTCCGCGTGTGTTCGCGAAGTGGAAGGGCGACGTTGTCGTATACGCTGAGCCAGTTGATGAGTGCGCCGGACTGGAAGAGCACGCCGAACTTTCGGCGAAGCTGGAAGACGCCGGTCTTGTCGAGGGCGGCGACGTTGAGTCCGTCGACGGAGACGGTCCCGCGGTCGGGGAGCATGAGTGCGATGATGTGTTTGAGGGTGACGCTCTTGCCGGAGCCGGAGCGTCCGATGATGACCATGGTCTCGCCTTGGTGGATTTCGAGGTTGAGTCCGTTGAGGACTTGCTGGCCGCCGAGGGTTTTGAAGACGTTGTCGAACCTTATCATTAGAGGTACCTGATGAGGCTGGTGAGGAAGTAGTTGAAGATGATGAGGATGATGAGTGAGACGACGACGGAGTTTCGGGTGGCGTTTCCGACGCCCTGAGCGCCTTCGGATGGCCGTACGGCCAGGCCGAGGGTGCAGCCGACGACGGCGATGGCGAGGCCGAAGATGGGCGCCTTGAGGAGGAGGCCATAGAGGATGTCTTTGCTTTGGAGTGCGCGTTCGGCTTCGCGGAAGTAGACTTCGTAGTGGACGTTGAGCTGGTACTTTCCGACGACGGCGCCGCCCAGGATGCCGACGAGGTCTGCGTAGGCGGTGAGAACCGGGGCCATGACGGTGAGAGCGATAACGCGAGGCAGGACGAGGAACCTCGCGGGGTCGATGGACATGACTTCGAGAGCGTCGATTTCCTCGGAGACACGCATGGTGCCGAGTTCGGCGGCCATTGCGGAGCCGACGCGTGCGGCTAGGATGACGCCGATCCAGACGGGTCCGAGCTCGCGGCACATGGCGGCGGCGACGATGGCGCCGATGCGGGCGGTCTGGCCCCAGTCGGCGAGGACGAGTCCGACCTGGAGTGCGATGACCATTCCGGTGAAGGTGGCGACGAGCATTGCCGGGGGCAGGCTGTAGACGCCGGCGATGAGCATCTGGTTGAGCACTTCGCGGCGCTTGGCGGCGATGGAGGGGAGGTAGCGGAAGGCGCGCGCCATGAGGAGGAGGGCGTTGCCTGACTGCTCGGTCAGGTTCAAGACGGCCTGGCCTGTGCGGACGAGGGGGTCAGTGAGCGAGTTGATCACGGCTGGTTTTCGCTCCTTTTGACGGACCAAGGAATGAAGAGGACGCGGTAGGTTCGGGTTCCGGGTTTGTCGATGAAGCCGAACATGCCGGCGAGGAGTTCGAAGGAGGTGAATCGGCCGCTGTGGCGGCGGCAGGTGAGGGCTGGGAATACGCGGAGGAAGCTGGACTGGTTGTCGGAGTCGTAACGGAACGCCTGCCAGAGTGCGCGGGTGGAGCGCCAGGTTCCGCGGGCCTGGTCGTCAGGAGAGGTGCGGGATTCGCGCTCGAAGATGCGCCAGATGAAGGCGTAGAAGCGGTCGTAGCCCTGGGGGTCTGGGACGCCGCGCGGTTCGATGACGCAGAAGTAGGTGTTGCCCTGGCCGTCGCGCTTGTAGGACCAGAGTGGCCAGAGGATGTTTTCATAGTCGGAGCGGGTCTGGGAGCGGGAGTCCTGCCAGGTGCGTGCGGTGGCGCGGTAGATGATGAGGAGGGACTGGCCAGTCATGGAGGAGTCTTCGGTGCGGCGTTGTTCGAAGCGGGCGAGCGGCCAGAGGTAGTACTGTCGGCTGACGCGTTTGTCGCTGTAGAAACCGATGAGAGGCCAGACTTGGAAGCGGCTGTAGTCGGGTCCAGAGCCAATGCGGAGGACGGGCCATGGTACGACGTAGTCGCTTTGGCCTGTGTTGGTGTTTTTGGTGTGGGAATAGAGGGGCCAGATGATGTTTGTAATGCGGACGCCGTCGCGCTCCTGCCAGCCGAAGAATGGGAAGAAGACGGTGGCGCGGGTGGGGCGTTCACCTTCGGCGGGCGGTTCGGTGTACCAGAAGAAGGGCCAGAGGAAGAACCAGCGGGGCGGGTTGTCCTGGCGGGCCATTCTGCCGATGATGGGCCAGACGTACCAGCCGTCGCGGCCGCCGCCGTGTGCGTAGTTGAAGATTGGCCAGATGAAGTTGTAGGAGTGGCGCTCGCCGACGGCGGTGTGCATGTAGAGCGGGAAGAGGACGAAGTCGATGCGGTCGCGGCCGAACATGTTCTTGACGACGCCGCCGACGGGGAAGAGGGCGTGGTAGGGGCCGCTCTTGTCGGAGTTGCCGCCAAAGTAGAGGGGGAAGAACGCCCACTGGTGCCAGCGGTTGCCGGGGGTGGTGTTGTCGCGGACATTGTAGTAGAGGGGGATGAAGTAGGTGCGGCTGACTGGGCCGGATGATTCGTGGGAGAAGAGGGGCCAGAGCGCGAGGACCTGAAGTGCGGAATGGCCCTGGCCGGGCGCGGTGTGCGGAGGTGTCTGGCGTGAGATGGTGCTGAGGATGGCGGGCGGTGCAAAGAAGGGGACATCGTACTGGGGCTGGCGGTCGAGGGGGATGTCGCGGTATTGCCGGACGCTGAAGAGGGGGCGGAGGCCCCACTGTGCGGTGGAGTCTTTCCATTCGATGTCGATGAAAGGGCCGATGAACTCGGTTCGGCCGGGGAAGCGGTCTGATTCGGGGTCGGTGTAGACGATGGGCCAGGAGTCGATCTGGTTGACTGAGGAGCATCCGGCGGCGGCGATGATGAGGCAGAGCGCGGCGGGGAGGTGATGCGAATGCGTGCGGTTTTTGATCTGGCCTAGCATGGGCGGCTTCGGGTCGTCCTACGGGTCAAGCGTTCGTCGGCGGGCAGGGATGCTGCCTCGTCGGACTCAGGAACTCTAACAAAACGGTGGGGCGGACGTTCTTGTCCGCTACCGGACAGGCAGGAATGCCTGTCCCACCAGGGTTATGTCAGGAGCCCTCAGAAACATGTTGTCAATCCTGGGCTTCGTCGGCGAGCTTGAAGACGCAGTACTCGCCGCACATTGAGCAGACGTCTTCGTCAATTGGCCGGCCATGTTCGCGAATCTGTCGGGCGACGACGGGGTCGAGGCAACGGTCGAGCTGGGCTTTCCAGTCTCGTTTTCGGCGGAGTGCTGAGAATTGGGAGTCCCAGTCTGCGGCGCCGGGGATTTTTTTGCCGATGTCACCGGCGTGGGCGGCGATGCGAGCGGCGATGACGCCCTGGCGGACTTGCTGTTCGTCTGGGAGGCTGAGGTGTTCGGATGGCGTGACGTAGCAGAGGAAGTCGGCGCCTGCGGCGGCGGCGATGGCTCCGCCGATGGCGGAGGTGATGTGGTCGTGGCCTGGGGCGACGTCGGTGACGATGGGGCCGAGGACGTAGAATGGGGCGCCGTGGCAGATTTCCTTCTGGAGCTTGACCTGGGTTTCGATCTGGTGGATGGGGACGTGGCCGGGGCCTTCGATGATGACCTGGACGCCGGCGGCGAGTGCGCGCTCGCGGAGTTCGCCGAGGACGATGAGTTCGTGGATCTGTGGGCGGTCGAGGGAGTCGGCGAGGCAGCCGGGCCGGAGTCCGTCGCCGAGGCTGAAGGCGGCGTCGTATTGTCGGGCCATGTCGATGAGTTCGTCGTAGCGTTCGTAGAGGGGGTTTTCCTGTTTGTGGTGCTGGATCCATCGGGCGAGGAAGGTTCCGCCGCGGGAGACGATCCCGCAGACGCGGTTGGTGTCGTGGAGTGAGCGGAGGACGTCTCGTGTGACGCCGGAGTGGATGGTGACGAACGAGATGCCGTCGGCCATGTGGAGGCGTACGGCTTCGATGATGTCGTTCGAGGACATTTCGACGATGTGTTTTCCGGCGGCGTTTGCTTTGGCGGCGGCGGAGTAGATGGGGACGGAGCCGACGGGGACGGTGGCGTGGGCGATGATTTCTTTGCGGATGGCGTCGATGTCGCCGCCGGTGCTGAGGTCCATGACGGCGTCGGCGCCGGCCTGTTCGGCGGCGGCGAGCTTTCGGAGCTCGCGGCCGAGGTCGTGGTAGTCTTTGGAGGTTCCGATGTTGGCGTTGACTTTGGTGCGGAGTTCGGCGCCGACGGCGCAGGGTTTTGGCGGGGGGTGGATGGCGCTGGTGAGCACGACGGCTCGGCCGTCGAGGACGAGTTGGCGGAGTCTGTCGGGCGTGACGGGTTCGGTGGCGGCGGCCTGCTGCATGGCTTTGGTTGGGTGTTCGGATGCTCGGCCTGATTCAAGCTGTGTCACGGGGTTGTTTTCCTTGTTTTGTTCTTTGGCTGCGGCTCACGTGGGGTTGTCGGCGGGCGGTTGCG
>CAYXNI010000079.1:0-8659 GCA_964466285.1 uncultured Planctomycetota bacterium
CGGCGTGCCGACGAGCAAGAGCCTGCCGGCCTGACCCGCATCGCCCGCCAGACCCCGACGCAGGGAGGCCGCGACACGCCCCGAGCCCGCACACCCCGGTCAACGAACTCCGCAGGCTCCGACATCAGCGCCAGCTTGCGCAACTCTCGCCGAAGCACCATCCCATAGCCGAGCAGATCAATCTCCAGCAAATCCGTCACACGCCCTCGCCCCCACTTGTCTCTTGCCCTCGCCGCACCGTTCGTCCTTCGCCGAGCGCCTCCATCCGCCTCGCCCGAGGCACTCGTGTCCTTCGTGCCAAAAACATGCCAGTTGACACAGCTTGACGGACGAGGCTGCTTTGTGCATACTATGCGGCCAGTCGGGGATGCCCGATGTCCTAATCAAAGATCGAGGAGTGCCAATGGAAACATCCAAACGGAGTCTGGGCGACGTTGAACTGACCATCTACACGGCTCGCACGGCCGTGATCGGCGCCGGCGTCGCCGCGCTTAACGCAGCCGATCATCTTCACGAATTGGGACACGACGACTTCATGATCGTCACCGGCTCCGTCGGCGGAGTCTCCAGCGATCCCGTCTCCGCCCGCGCGAACTATTACCGGATGGGCATGGCGTGGGGAACCCCCGATTCGCCCATCGCCTTCGCCAAGACCCTGTGCGACGGCGGCATGACCCACGGCGACAACGCCTACGTCGAAGCCGTCAATTCCATCCCCGAATTCCTACACCTCGTCCGCAACGGCGTCCGCTTCCCCCGCGACAGCTACGGCGAGTACGCCGGCTCCGGCGAAGCGAACCGCCTGGCGTCGGCCGGCCCGCGAACGTCGGCGATCATGGCTGAGAAATCGCTGGCCCGCGTGAAACAGGGCAAGGCCCCGATCCTCGTCCGCCACGAGGTCATCTGCCTCCTCACCGCTGGCGAAGGCGAGGCCCGCCACGTCGTCGGAGCGCTCGCCGTCGACCTGCGCAAGGCGTCCAAGCCCACCGAGTCGCTCGTCCTGCTCAATTGCCGGAACATCATCCTCGCGACCGGCGGGCCGTCCGTCCTCTTCTCCAGCAGCATCTATCCGCCGGGCTCGCCCAGCGGTCACGCCATCGCCCTCCGGGCCGGGGCCGCCGCCGCCAACCTTACCGAGACCCGCTACGGCCTCGCCTTCGCCAAGTCCCGCACCCGCCTCACAGGCGCACTCCAGCGCGTCATCCCCAGCTACTACAGCCTCGGCAAGGGCGGCCGAGACCAGCAGTTCTTCCTCGCCGACTACTTCCACGCCACCCGCCAGATCGCCTCGGCCATCTTCCACAAGGGCGAACACTGGCCCTTCTCGACCGCCATGCTCCAGAGCATGGGGCCGTCGGTCATCGACATCGCCATCCGCAACGAGACCGCCGCGGGCCGCCGCGTCTTCGTCGACTTCAGCAAGAATGTCAAGGGCGAAAACATCGGCCAGTTCAACATCTCACAGCTCGATCCCGCCGCGCGCGACTACCTCGAGAAGAACAATGCCGTCCAGTTCACGCCGTTCGACCGCCTCCGGCACTTGGACCCGGGCCTCATCGACCGCCTCATGGAATCCAGGATCGACCTGCGCGAGCCGCAGGAGGTGGCCATGTGCGCCGAGGACACCTTCGGCGGCCTCGCCGTGAACGCATGGTGGGAGACGAACGTCCCTCACCTGTTCGCCGTCGGCGACATCGCCTGCACCCACGGCAACCCGCCCGACGGCGCCGAGCTCAACGCCGGACAGGTCGGCGGGCTGCGGGCCGCCGAGTACATCGCCGAGCACTACGCTGACGCGCCGCTTCCGCTCGACTCGTTCATGACGGCCGCCAGCAGCCAGGTCGAGGCCGAGATCGCCAACCTCCAGCGCTACCAGTACGGTCCCATCGAGGCCCCGTCCGTCAAGGCAGTCCGAACCGAGATTGAGAAGCGCATGGCCGCCTTCGCCGGCATGGTCCGCGGCGTCAGTGGCCTCACGCAGGCCATCGAAGACGCCCGGAAGCAGTACAACGCCTTCAAGACCGAAGGCCAGCGCCTCGCACGCCCCGCCGAGTTCGCAGCCGCCGTCGACAACGAACTCCTCTGCCTGACCCAGATCGCGTTCTTCGAGGGAATGAAAAGTTACATCGAGAACGGCGGCGGCAGCCGAGGCGCCTACCTCGTCCTCGACGAGCGCGGCGACGCCACCGTCCTGACCAAGCGCGGAGCCGAGCTCCGTCATCGCAACGAGAACCTCGGCCTTCGGGGTCAGGTCTTTGAGGTGCGGCTCAAGGAAGGCACCGAGTTCCAGGTCACCCCCGTCCCAGTCCGCCCGATTCCAGTCACAAGTTGAGCTTGTGCCAATCCCCCCTTTCAGTCAGCCCGGGCGCGCGTATACTGTATGGTGAGTTTCCGCACGTGGGAGAAGTGGTCATGCACCCCTGGGCCAGACGGCTTGAGCACTGCTGAGATGGAAGCACTGCTAAAGGAACTGACGGAGGATGAAAAGCTCCAGGAATCTGCTCACTGATATGAAACGCTTTGTACGCAAGCAGTGGGTTCTCTTATCTGCTTCAGTAATCCTCGTCATCAGCGTGCCCCTTGTTGTCTGGCTAGCCATCCCCCATCGCCCCGCAAACAATGCGCTCATCTATCTTCAGGGCGATCCCCGCTGGGCGAAGGACCGCGTCGGCGGCAGCGGCGAGACCATCCACGCCGTCGGCTGCACCCTCTGCTGCCTCAGCATGGCACTCGCTCATCATGACATCGACATGAACCCGTCTCAACTCAACCGCGCGCTCAAGGAAAACGGCGGCTATACCTCCCGCGGCCTCCTAAACTGGGACGCCGTCCCCAGGATCACCAACAACCGCATCCGCGTGCGCATGTATAATAATCCCGCCGACGCCGACATCCCCGCCGCACTCGCCGCCGGCAATCCCGTCCTCGTCAAAGTCCTCCGGTCACGCAACAACCACTGGGTCCTCATCGTCGGCCGCAGGGGTACGGAATACCTCATCAAGGATCCCGCCGGCAACGGGAAGGACGTTGAACCACTCTCGAAGTTCGGAAGCGGCATACTTGCCGTGCGCATCGTCGAGAAAGCCGGCTAGAGCCAAGCTTGGGCGATGTACTTGCGCAGTTCCGTGAATGTCCCGTGCACACTGTTGCGGCTCCCTCCGGCAGGCCGTAGACTATTACCTGAGATTGCCCGGCATGTTTTGCCCGTCGAGGCAACCATAAGGAAAGGCCCATGCTGCTGGACGTCGTCCTCACCGTTTCCGGGTCCAAGCGCCTCATCGCGAAAGGTGTCGCCGCTCTCCCCGCCGTCAGGACGGCCCTGGCGTCGGGCACCATCGCCATCGCGCCCGGCAGCACCGACGCCTACGTCGTCGAAGAGCTAACCGGCCGGCCCATCGACAAGACCAGGTACATGACCGGGTCCACGCTGCCCGCGGGCGTCAGCGCGCAGGGCCTCCTCTCGCGCGAGCTCCCCGACGTCGTGCTCAAGAACGGCCAGCCGCTCAAGGACGTCAGCGCCGTGGACGCAATCAAGTCCATGGGCCCGGGCGACGTGTTCATCAAGGGGGCGAACGCCCTGCACTACGAGACGCGGCGAGCCGGCATCCTGATCGGCCATCCGACCGGCGGCACGATCGGCGCTGTCATCGGCAGCATCATCTCGCGGCGCATACACCTTGTCATCCCGGTCGGACTCGAGAAATGCGTCGCCGAGCCGGTCGAGCGGGTTGCCGCTTTCATGCGGGCCGACACCGAGGTCCGCGGCCACGTCCCCGCGCTCTGGCCCGTCGAGGTTGGCGAGATCGTCACCGAGATCGAAGCATTCGCCCTGCTCTCCGGGGTCGAGGCGGTTCAGTCGGCGGCCGGCGGCCTGGCCGGCGCCGAGGGCGCGGTCCGCCTGGTCCTGCGCGGCTCCGCCGAACAGATCGACGGCGCCGCACGCCTCGTCGAGTCCATCCGGGGCGAACCGCCCTTTGTCGCGAAGCGATAACACCGGTCGAGGGAGAACCATCGAGTGCTCTCCGGCGGAATAGCCCTTCAGGACGCGGCGCCGTTCAAGTGGCCCGATGACGCGCTCACCCTGGTTCGAGCACTCCGGCAGGTCCTGACCGAACTGAATTCCCAGCATGTGCTCGGCATGCCGGCCGACCGCCTTCTTCATCTCGTCGTGGCCGCGATGGTCTTCCTGGTCGTGTCACGCTGGGCCGGCAGGAAATGGGCGTTCCTGGTCAGCCTGTTCCTGATCGTCATCAAGGAAGTCGTGGACATTCCGAGGAACGCCGGCGCGCCTCACCGGCCTTATCCGGCCGCCGATGCCATCGGCGATGCCCTGAGCGGGCTGTTGGGCGTCGTCGCCGCGTACCTCATCGTCTCGTGGCGGGGCGATCGATGGCGCAAGCACGGGCTCGGCGAGTCCGCCCGGCCGCTGCGGCAGCCGATCGCGTTCGAGTTCAGCGGATGGGCCGTCAAGACGTTCGCCGCGGCGTCGCTAGTCGTCATCGTCGCGACGGCCGTGGCTCTTGAGCTCGGTTCGTGGTTCAACTGGGTTCACCTGGCCGGGGCGGCGCTCGTCTGCGTCCTCGCCTGGCGCCTGGGCGTCGGCACAACTCTCATCATCCTCCTGCCGCTCGTACCCTTCGTCAACTGGGCGGACTACTGGAAGATCGCACCCCACGCCGAGAACGCCCGCTTCCATCCGCTCGCGGTATCGGACCCGCTCCTGCTGGGGCTGGCGTGCTTCACACTGGCACAAATCGTGCACTCGCCGGCCAGGACACGCCGGCTGAGCGTCACTGACCTGTTGGTCCTGCTCTTCGCCGTGCTGGCGACTGTGACGGTCACCGTTTCCACCTTAGCGCTCGGGCCGCTGACCGACCGGTTCCGATGGGTCGTCGCCGCGATCGACCTCGCTGCCGTTTACTTTCTCGTGACGCGCCACCTCGTCACCAAAAGGCGCCTCGTCCTGGCCTCGGCGTCGCTCGCACTGGGGCTTGTGGCCATGAGCGTCATCGGCATCGTCGAATTCATCACACGACCGGTGAAGTTGCAGTTCGTCCCCAAGGTCTCCTACACCAGCGCCGAGCTGTTCAGCATCTACCTGGCGATGGCCGTTCCCTTCGCGGCCGGGCTGGCCGTCCTCGGGCGCGGCTGGCTCCGCTGGCTCGGCGGCGCGGCCGGAGTGCTTGGCCTCATCTGCGTGGGGCTTGTCTTCTCGCGCACATGCTGGGTCAGTGCCGCGATCAGCCTGCCGCTGGTTGGCCTCATATGGGCCGCCCGAAAGGACAAAGTTCTCGGCCTCGCCGCCGTCTTCGCCATCGCGCTCGCGCTCCTCTTCGGCTACCGGACGTTGGTCACGGCAGGAATTGAATCCGGGCAATCCGGGCGGCCCGTTCGCTCCTCGTTCCTGTCCGAAGTTACGTCCATCGCCAAGCCGGACGGCTTCCAGAAGGCCCGAGCCGGTACGATCACAAACTCCCTCGCCAGGATCGCCGGGCACCCGATCACGGGCTCGCCGGGCAACTGGGTGGATAGCTACTACCTGACGCTGGCTGTCACCTACGGCCTGCCCCTGGCCGCCGTGCTTCTTCTGGCCCTCATCTTCCTTTTCGGACAAGGGGGCTTCATGGGCTGGAGAATCCGCGATCCCGCTTTGTTTGCGATCGTCGGCGCCGCACTCGCGGGCCTGATCGGCGCGGCGGTTGAGGGGATGGCCGAGTCCGGCTGCGCCCGGCCGGGTTTCATCCCGCTCTTCTGGTTCCTGCTCGCCGCAATCCCGGCCGCGATGGCGGTCGAACGCTCTCGCGAGCCAGGCCCGGCCGAACCCGTAAGAGCGCCCGCGTTCGCCCGCATTCATGCGGATGTTTCCGAACCCCGCAGGTACGTGTTCCTGTTCATCTTCTTCGTCTGCGTCGCCGTCGTCTGCGTCGTGCTGTACTACACCCTGCGCTAGGATTCTTCGTGCCGCCGGCTCTCCCCGCGCCTTTCGTGCGGAAAGGCCGGTCATGCTTCCGACAGGGAAATCACCAGCTTCATGATGCGGCCGCCGTCGCACGGCTCTCCCGGTTGAAGCCGCGGCCGGTCCTCGTCTCCTCCCCGGAGATTCGCCTCGCGTCCTTCCGAGACCACGGTGAGCCCGGCCAGGTTCTTGATCTCGTCCCGCAGGCCGTCATATTCCCGCTCGCACATCGTCAGGGCGAGCCGGACGTGCAAATCGGCCTCGTGCACTGCGTATCCCAGGTGCCGCCGCTCGAACAGCCGCTCCATCTGCTCGCGTGCCGCCGTCAGGCCGGCCGCCGACACCGCCAGCAGCACGTGCGGCAACGCCGCTTCCATCTCGATCTGCTTCTCGGCCCGCTCGAGTTCCTCCTGAAGCGCCTGGAGCCGCTCGAGGATGGGGTCCGGCAGGCTGGTGTGGTCGAGCGTGGCCCCGATCACGCGGCGGCCCTCCATCTTGACCATGCGTGCGGGCACTCCCACGGCGGTCGAGTCGGCCGGAACATCCTTCAGCACAACGGCCCCGGCGCCGATGTAGCTGTTGTCGCCCACGTTGATGTTCCCCAGAATGGCGGCACCCACCCCGATCACGACATTCTTACCGATCGTCGGGTGCCGCTTGCCGGACGCCTTGCCCGTCCCGCCCAGCGTCACGCCCTGGAAGATCGTGGTCCCGTCCCCCACCGCCGCGGTCTCGCCGATCACCACCCCCATGCCGTGGTCGATGAACACGTTCTTCCCGATCTGTGCGCCCGGATGAATCTCGATCCCGGTGAGAAACCGGGCGATCTGCGAGATGATTCGCGGAACAAGCGGAACGTGCAGCCTCGCGTGCAGGAAGTGCGCCACGTCGTGCATCAGCAGCGCGTGAAAACCCGCGTACGTAAGGACGATCTCCAGCACGCCCCAGAAGCCTCGGGCCGACGGGTCACATTCCAGCGCCGCCCGAATCCTGTCCGCTATCATTGCCCGCGCTCCTTGGCCGACAGCGCCTCGTTCATGCTGCCCGTCCGGTAGCCCCGGAGGTCGGCCGTCACATACTGGAACCCGATCTCGTTCAGCCCGCGCACGACGGCATCCGCCGCGTCAGGCGATACCAGCCTGCCGATCTCGCCCACCTCCACCTCGATCCGCGCGACGTTCCCGTGATGGCGGACCCGGCACTGGACGAAACCGAGACCGTGGAGCAGGGCTTCCGCCTGTTCCACCATCGCGAGCTTCTCGACGGTGATCTCGGCGCCGTACGGGAACCGCGACGCAAGACACGCGTACGCCGGCTTGCTCCACGTCGGCAGCCCGAGTTCCCTTGAAAGCTCGCGGATATCGGCCTTCGTCAGGCCGGCGTCGCGGAGCGGCGTCAGCACGCCCAGCTCCTTCGCGGCTCGCGCGCCCGGCCGGTAGTCGCCCGCGTCGTCCGCGTTCGTACCGTCGGCGATATGACGGATGTTATGCGCCTCGGCGGCCTCGCGAACCTGGTTGAACAGCTCGGTCTTGCAGTGATAGCACCGGTCCGGCGGGTTATGCTTGAAGCCCGGAATCTCGAGCTCGTTCGTGTCGATGATCACCTGCCGCACGCCCAGGCTCTCCGCCAGGACCTTCGCGGAATCCAGCTCTGCCGAGGGATAAGTCTGCGACGTCGCCGTGACCGCCAGCACGCCCTCGCCAAGCACGTCGTGCGCCACGCGAAGCAGAAGCGTGCTGTCCACTCCACCCGAGAACGCGACGGCGAGCGATCCGAGCCTGCGAAGCGCCCCGCAGAGAGAATCGTGTTTCTGCTGCAATACTGAGTTCATGATACGGATTGTATCTCGGTTCGCCAGAGAATGTCAACGGCGGCGCTCGCCGACGCGCCGGCGTCCGTTCACGCGGCCCCAGTCTCCACCGTCTGTTCGTGGAAGCAGACAAGGAAGGCCCGCAGCCCGGATTCCGCTGCCAGGGGCAGTCTTCACAATTGACTCGTCATCGGGTCATTTGTCACTTGTGCCAGCTTGGGGATTGCGAGCCGCCGTGTTTTGTGGATAATGGACGCTCCCCGGGGGCCATAGCTCAATTGGGAGAGCGCGGCCTTTGCAAGGCCGAGGTTACGGGTTCGAGCCCCGTTGGCTCCACCAGACGCGAAACGCACCGATGCCCAGGCGGCGGCCGGTCCGGCCTGGCGCCGGGCAACCGCAACGCTGACGGGGCCGTTTTTGCCTTGAAATCGGCGGCCGATGGGCTATAATAAGGGTTTGGCACAAAGTCCTTCTACTGGAAGTCAGAGGTGAACGGCCAATGAAAAAAGGCATCCATCCCGAGTACAAGCCCGTGAAAATCACGTGCGTCTGCGGCAACATCATAAACACGCGGTCGACAAGAGGCAACTACGATATCCAGATCTGCTCGAATTGCCACCCGTTCATCACCGGCAAGCAGAAGTTCGTAGACACCGCGGGCCGCGTCGAAAGGTTCCACCGCCGCTACGCCAAGCTTAACCTGAAACCGGTCGAGGCTGCCGCCGGCCCGGCGGCGGAAAACAAATAGCCCGGGGGAGGCCGATATGCTTACGGGCCCCCTTCTTGGCAGGCTCGCCCAACTCGCGGCTCGAGCCGGTGAACTCGAAGAACTCCTAGCCGATCCACAGGTCATCAGCGACCAGAACGCCTATCGCCGATACGCCAAAGAACAC
>CAYXNI010000080.1:0-8629 GCA_964466285.1 uncultured Planctomycetota bacterium
CAACTACTTCGACTTCCTCGATTCCGCGATGGCCGAGCACGGGTACGAGAGACCGAACAATCAGTGACTTCCAATGAACACTTGACTTGTGCCGCGCTTCACGTTAGGGTTGACCGCATCGGGGCGAGTGTCAGCGTGAGAGAGGCCCATGCCCATGAAGCAGTCAGCCATCGCTACTGAAACTGCGGGGATAACTCACTGCACGAGCATAAACCTGAAATCAGTTGACGAACTCAATGGGAAGTTTGAGCGACGATACCGCGCCAAGTTTTCCGCTGAGAGCGCCTTGAATCGTGGTCTTGTTAGTTTCCAAGCAAACAAGTCACGGGCTGTATACCGGTGGTACAAGTTCAAGGAGGCCTTTTCGGCCGGGCTGGTTGAGTTTCTTCTTTCCCGATACGGTCTTCAAGACGGCTTGCTGCTTGACCCCTTCGCTGGCAGTGGAACGGCCCTCTTCGCCTCCAGTGCCTTGGGACTCTCTGCTGAAGGGATCGAGCTTCTGCCGATAGGCCAAAGGATTATTGAGACCAAACGGCTTATAGACGACGGGCTCAATAGCGAGGACGTCCAAACCCTTACGAAATGGGCTGCGGCTTTGCCTTGGCAACGAGTGAAGGAATGGAAGCCCATCCCCGATTTGAGAATCACCAAGGGGGCCTATCCAGATGAAACCGCAGAGGCCATCGGCAAATTCCTGGCGGCGGCTGCGGGCGAAAACGAGTGTGTGTCTGCAGTCTTGATGCTTGCCCTCTTGTGCATTCTGGAGTCCATAAGCTTTACGCGAAAGGATGGCCAATACCTACGCTGGGATTACCGATCCGGCCGACGACAAGGCAAGAAGGTTTTTGACAAAGGTCATATCCCAACCTTTGATGACGCCATGAGAGCCAAGCTCAAGGAAATCGTCGCCGACCTGGCGGCCAACGGTTCTCCACTCGACCTGTTCTCTACTGCAACTCGACACGGCAGGATTGTTTTGCATTGTGGTTCATGCCTTGACCTCTTGCCAGAACTCCCTTCTTCATCTTTTGACTGCGTCATCACGTCGCCACCGTACTGCAACCGCTACGACTATACGAGGACTTATGCACTGGAACTGGCGATTCTTGGAGTCGACGAAGCGGCTCTTAGCAAATTGCGCCAAGAGATGCTGAGTTGCACCGTGGAAAACAGGGCCAAGGACCTGCTGGCCATGAATCCCAACTGGAAATCCGCCATAGACACCGCAGATCGGCAGGAAATGCTACAGGCCGTGCTCGCATACCTTGAATCACAGAAAGACGATGGGCTGTTGAACAACAACGGAATCCCCAGGATGGTGAGAGGCTACTTCCACGAAATGTCCTGTGTGATCTCCGAGTGTGCGCGGGTGCTGAGACCAGGAGCGCCGCTGCTGATGGTAAATGATAATGTCCGCTACGCCGGCGCCTGCATTCCGGTGGATATCATTCTGTCCGAAATCGCCCACGAACTCGGTTTTCGTGTAGAAAGCATCATGGTTCTTTCAACTGGCAAGGGCAACAGCAGCCAGCAGATGGGAACGCACGGCTGCGAGCGGCTTCGGAAGTGCGTCTACGTCTGGCGTAGGGAATAAGACGATGAAGAAGCCCTACCGAGAGCACCTGAAATCCAGCAAAGACCTCGAGACGAGTTATGCGGCAATCAGGGCAGGCTTCGTCTCCCTGGCGCTTGAGAAGAATCGTCGCGCAACACCGTTCGTCGAACAAGCTCGGGCGCTGAAGGCGGCGGCAGCCAGAGCGAAAGCGCCAATGGATCTCCTCGGCATGAAGGATATCCGACCTGCCTTGTTGACAGCCGCCGGGGTATCCGACAAGGCAGCCAATCACCTCAAAGAGAAAGACAAGGAGGATGCGATTCTCGGGCTGATAAAGAACTTCCTTGAGCCGGCCGGTAACGAGTTCGTTGAGGAGCTTGTCTTCCGGTTTCTCTTGACGCGAGGCGACACGTTGGGGGGTTCGCTTCGGAATATCGGTGGTTTCATGGCAGAGCGCAAGCTCACGCGTTCGATCATTTCCTGCCTGAAGCTGGCCGGGGAATCATATTGCTGGCTACATTCCAAGACAGGCGCATGGGCTGCGGCATCCCGCAATGATGCCGACGTGGAACTCTCTGTGAAAGGGCTGGCTTGGCAAGCAGGCCGTGCGGAACGGACTCTGATCTATAACCTTACTGTGCCCCTGGTTGGGAACAATGTCGATCTCTGTCTCTTCAATTGCGGTCATAAGGACATCAACAAGGAAGTCTACCGGTCGCCAAGCGCCTATGTCGCCTTGGGAGAACTCAAGGGTGGCATCGATCCAAGTGGGGCAGATGAACATTGGAAGACGGCGAGAACATCGCTTGATCGTATTGAGAAGGCTTTTGCATCGCGCGGTGCAAAGCCCCACACCTTCTTCATCGGCGCGGCGATCGAAGCGAAGATGGCTGCTGAGATATGGGGCCTCCTGAAAAGCGGAACACTTGGCAATGCGGCCAACCTGACGGAAGACAGCCAGACCGCTTCGATTACACGCTGGCTGTGTTCTCTTTGACGTGAAGCAATGCTTGTGGAGAAAAGGCTTACAATGTTGCGCACGTGCGTGATCGGCATGGGGCCCATCGGCAACCGGCACGCCGACATCTACAAGGCTGACCCGCTTTCCGAACTCGTGGGCGTGTGCGACATCATCAAGGACCGCGCCGACGCCGCGGCCGCGCGGCTTGGCGTGCCGGCGTTTTACGACGCGCCGAAGATGCTGGCCGCGCTTAAGCCGGACGTGTGCAGCGTGGCGACCGGCGGCGTGGAGTACGGGAGCGACCACTATCTGCCCACGATGCAGGCGCTCGACGCGGGCTGCCACGTGCTGTGCGAGAAGCCGATCTGCAACGAGATTCCGCAGGCCGAGGAGATGGTGGCGAAGGCCCGCGAGAAGGGCGTCTGCTTCGGCGTCAACCTCAACCACCGCTTTACGCCCGCGGCCCGGCTGGCGAAGAAGTGGGTCGAGGAGGGCCGGCTCGGCCACTTGCTCTTCGTCAACATGAGCATGTGGATCAAGAACCCGAACGAGAGTTCTCCGTACTTCCAGATCAAGGCGCTGCATCCGCACACGGTCGACATCATGCGTTACTACTGTGGTGACATCGAGGCCGTGCATTGCTTCGCCACGAAGGCCCCGGGCCGGAAGATCTGGTCGACCGCGCACTTCAGCATGAAGTTCAGGAACGGCGCTGTGGGCGGGCTGACGGGCAGCTACGATATCGAGCGCGGGCACCCGATGGAACGGTGCGAGGTCGCGGGCACCGGCGGGCGGTTCGTCCTCGACGACATATGGCGTGAGGTCACGCTGTATCCGGCGGGCAACCTGGAGAAGACGGTCTACACGAACCCGGTGTTCGGCGGCTTCACCAGTTTCACTGACACGTTCATCGACCGCATCCACACGTTTCTCAAGCAGGTGAGCGATGGCGTCAGCCCGGACGCGATCGACGGGTCGGGCGCGGACGGCCTCGCCGCGCAGAAGGTACTCGCCGCGGCGATTGAGTCGCTGGAAACCGGGAAAGTGATCAGTCTGACCGACTAGCAGTCCGATCGCCAGACAGCCCTTTTAATCCAAATGGAACACTTCTTCGAGCGGCGCCATGCTCGTGTCGGCCTTCTTGTCCCCCAGGCTTTCGAAGTACGGGGCCATCATCTTCTGCCACTTGGCGTTGACTTCCTTCGTCTGCATTCCGGCGACGGCCTTCTTGAAGTCGGGCGTTTCGAGGTAGCCGACGAGCAGGCCGTCGTCGCGGAGGAAGAGCGAGTAGTTGTGCCAGCCCGTCTCGTGCAGCGCGGCGAGCATCTCGGGCCAGACGGTCTTGTGCTTTTCCTTGTACTCCGCCAGCCGATCCTTCTTCACCTTGAGCAGAAAGCAGACACGTTCCATGGGAACCTCCTCTTGAGACGACGAACGGTGACGGGACACCCCGCGTTTGCAGGCGTATTATACGGCGTGGGAGCGGAGCGTCAACTTCCTCCCCGACCTCCTCCCCGACCGGCCCCGCGTGGGTGCGAGTGCCCCGGACGCTTACCGGCGACCGGCCATGTCTTCCAACTTGGCAAGGAGCGACTCAAGCCGCTTGATCTCGCGGAGGAGCGAGTTGCGGTTCATGGCCATCCAGAACCACAGTTTGAGAATACCGGTGAAGAGCACGGAGGTCAGGAACACGGTGGCCCACAAGATGAGGTTCCTGGTGTTCCCCGCCTTGAAGAACAGCACGGCAGACACGACGGCGGCGGCGGTGAACAAGAGAGCGTAGACCCACGCGAGAACAGTTATCCAGCGTGTCCGCCCGCGAAAGGTCTGCGCGATCATCTCGCGAAACGTTTCGTCGCGGCTAAGGTCGCAGTCGCCGCCCTTGCCGACGGCACCTCTGATGTTGTTATCCGTGTGGCTCATGGCCTGTCTCCTTTCCCGCCTTACTGGCGTTCGCGGGTTCTCTCGACCAGTCATTTCAACTGAACTTGCCCGTTGCGCGTGCGTGACTGCACGGCGCCTCCCGAGATGCCTTGTGCCCCGGCGATCTCGAGCACGGACGTGTCCTCAACGTGGTGTAACGGGGGCACGATGCGATAGGCGCCATCGTCGTCCTGGCAACGCATCACGATAAATCCGCCGCGAAGCTGTTCACAGGCCCTTTCCATCATTCTGCCATGTTAGTCGTTTCTGAGCAGGAACGCATCAGTTTTTTCGTGCAATCCGGCCCCAGGCCGCATGGCGCTTGACGGGGAATGCAGTGAGGTTGGAACGCTGAAGAGATTGGCCTGAGAGGGCGTGGCCGCAAGATCATTCTCAAGGGGGAAAAGCTGCGGCTCGCGAACAACAAGCATCGAGGGCGCGTCCTGAGCTTCTTTGCACTCGGCCTGCGGATCATCGAGCAATATCCGAACCGCCTGTCCCTATCCAGAAAACCGCTCCATGCCATATGAAACTGGGGGCGAGCCAGCATTTGCCTGGCTTGACGGGGCCTGGGAACGTGGTAGAATCACTGGAAAGGCCCGCGAGGATCGCGGGCAGAAGTTCAGATGGAGGATGTCGGGCTGGCTGGCGCCCGGGCCACGCATTGGGTTTGGGACAGGCACCGCGGCAGCTATCGAACAGGAGGCTCCGTTATGAAGAGCGGGAACCGATTGGCCGGCGTGATCGCAGGTTGTGTCATTCTGCTCGGCGTGGGCCGGGTTTTGGCCCAGGATTGGCCTCAGTGGCGAGGGGCCGACCGCGATGGGAAGGTAACAGGGTTCACGGCGCCGGCAACGTGGCCGAAGGAGCTGACGCAGAAGTGGAAAATGACCGTGGGCTTGGGTGATGCCACCCCCGCGCTGGTGGGGGACAAGCTATATGTTTTCACGCGGCAGGGCGAGGATGAGGTCACCCTCTGTTTGAATGCGGCCGACGGAAAGGAACTGTGGCGGGACAAGTACGCCGCTCAGGCGGCAACCGGAGCGGCCGCCCGGCACCCGGGGCCGAGAAGCTCGCCCGCCGTGGCGGATGGCAAGGTCGTCACGCTGGGCTTGGGCGGGGTCCTGTCCTGCCTCGACGCCGCGACAGGCAAGCCCGTGTGGCGCAAGGACGAGTTCCCCAAGATCGTGCCGCAGTTCTTCACAGGGATGTCGCCCATCCTCGTGGACGGGATGGCCATCGCGCATCTCGGCGGAAAAGGCAACGGGGCGATCATCGCCTTCGACCTGGCCACCGGCGAGCAGAAGTGGAAATGCGCCGGCGACGGCCCGGTCTATGCATCGCCAGTCCTCATGACGGTGGAAGGCACGAAGCAGATCGTTACGCTCACAGAAAAGAACCTCGTAGGCATCGGCGTCGCCGACGGCAAGATCTTGTGGAAAGTTCCCGCCGAGCCCCAGGGAAGGTTTTGGGGCGCTCCCTCACCGGTCATTGATGGACAGACAGTGATCTACACGGGGCAGGGTCAAGGCACGAAGGCCGTGAAGGTTGAGAAGCAGGGGGACGGCTTTGCCGCCAAGGAACTCTGGAGCAACGACAAGCTCGGGACGTCATACAACACGCCGGTGCTCAAGGACGGCCTGCTGTTCGGCCTTTCCGAGCGGGGCAACCTCTACTGCATGAACGCCACGACCGGCCAGGCGGCTTGGACCGACACGACCAAGCGCGGCAGCGGTTTCGGGGCCGTTCTTGACGCGGGCACGGTCATGCTGGCGCTGCCCAACGACTCCGAACTCATCGCCTTCAAGCCCACCGGCAAGGAATACACGGAGTTGGCCCGGATCAAGGTGGCCGCCACGCCGGTCTACGCGCACCCAGTGATCGCCGGGAGCAGAATCTTCGTGAAGGACCAGGACTCGGTGACGCTGTGGACACTCGAATGATCGGAGTGCCACGCGGGCTGACGCGCGGGAGAGGCATGCCTGCGGGTCCAGTCCCGCGGCGGGCCCCGTCTTGTTGCACCGTCACCCCGCTTAGCGGGATATGAAACATCCGTAAAACTGGCACAGAATGGGTCTGCACCCCTGAAGCCAACACCTGTGCGAAATGGAGAACCGATGATGGTGATAATGAATCGCATCAACTTGAGGAGAATAGTGATCATGTGCGTAGCCGCGGCCGCCGCGGCGACGGCGGGGATTCTTGCCCAGCCCGCGGTCGCAGCTTCGGGCGCCGGCGAGCACGACTGGCCGCAGTTCCGCGGGCCCAACCGCGACGGCAAGTCGGCGGAGATGGGCCTCCTGGCCGAGTGGCCCGAGGGCGGCCCGAAGCTCCTCTGGAGCGTACAGGGCATCGGCGATGGCTTCACCCACGCCAGCGTGGCAGGCGGCCTTGTGTATGTGACCGGCATGGTGGACAAACAGGGCATCCTCCGCGCGTATACGTTCGACGGGAAACTCAAGTGGCAGGCCACCTACGGCGATGAGTGGAGCGCGGCCCACCCCGGGGCGAGGAGCATTCCCACGGTGCATGACGGCCTGGTGTATGTCGCCAGCGGGGTAGGCAACGTCGCGTGCTTCGAGGCCGCCTCCGGCAAGCCGGTCTGGTCGGTCAAGCTTTTTGAGCAATACGATGCCCCGCAGGTCCAGTGGGGATATGCCGAAAGCCTTCTGGTCGACGGCGAGAACGTCATCTGTACGCCTTGCGGCAAGAAGGCCACAATGGTCGCCCTCAATCGCAAGACCGGTCAGCAGGTCTGGGCAAGTCCGGCCCTCGGCCAGGAATCGAGCTTCTGTTCGCCGCTCATGGTCCAGCACCGCGGAACGCGGATGATCGTGACCATGACGGAGACTGCGGTAGTTGCGTTTTCGCCCGATGACGGCAAGGTGATCTGGCAGCTTCCGTACAAGAGCCCTCGCGGCAACCATCCCATCACTCCGATCTATCACGAGGGCTTGCTATACGTCGCAAGCGGCTACGGCAAGGGAGCGATCGGCCTGGAGATCGCCGACGACGGCCGCAGCGTGAAACAGCTCTGGGAGCAGCGCCGGCAAGATCCCGTTCATGGGCAGGCCGTGCTGCTCGACGGCTATGTCTACGCCTCCAGCCATCAGTCATCATCCGGCAAATGGTCGTGCGTCGAGCTCAAGACCGGGAAGCTGGCGTGGGAGGCGGCGGGCGTCGGCAGGGGCGGCACGGTCATCTATGCCGACGGCATGCTGTACTGCTACGCCGAGTACGGCATCGTCGGACTGGTTCGTCCCTCGCCCGAGAAATGCCAGGTTGTCAGCACGTTCAAGGTGCCGCAGGGAAACGGTTCCCACTGGGCTCACCCCACGGTGGCCGGCGGCAGGCTCTACGTCCGCCACGGCGACGCGCTGATGTGCTACGACATCACGGCCGGCTCGTCCACCTCGCGATAGATGTCGGCCCTTCAAGCGCCAGCCGTGTCCTCAAGCCTCGCGTGTAATCTGGCTCGGCGCGGCCGCGGGCCGTTGACATAACCGCTCGATTTTATTGGGGGATTGGTGGTGGGGGATCCTGCCACTCGTTTGAACCAACCGTGGCCGAATTTGCCCGGACGTTCCTGCGGCGTACCAGTCAATACAGGACCCTGCTCGGCGTTCACAGGAAATGTCTGGCCGCAAACGCCCGTCCCGAACCGGATTTCAGGTACTGTTCAAACGCAGACGCACGATGATCATCGTCGAACCGCACGGCGACCACGAGCCGCCAGGGCCGATACTTCGAGGTGTGCGGCGAGCCGCCGGAGTTGTGTTTCTCAATTCGGGAGCGAAGGTTGTCTGTGATGCCGATGTAGCGTTGATCGGGATGCGCGATACTTTGCAGGAGGTAAACGTATCTCACGAGCCTCTCCCAGAAGAAGACTCCCGAGCGGCTGTCCGCCATCGCATCGACAACTGCCGCCCGCCTTCGCCAAAGGCTTCGGCGGGCAGCCTTCGCTGGCTTGCCAGCCGTAGCTGGCGAAGCCAGCGAAGGCTGGTGGGCGATACTGGACTCGAACCAGTGACCTCTACAATGTGAGTGTAGCGCTCTACCGACTGAGCTAATCGCCCGACTGAACGGTCATCCTAACGGCCGCAGGCAGTTATGTCAAGTCCGAGGCGGCCGAGCCCAGGGTCATTCAATTCTCTCAAGTTTATCCGGAAGCATGACGATATGGCTTGCTG
>CAYXNI010000081.1:0-8622 GCA_964466285.1 uncultured Planctomycetota bacterium
TCCGCGGCACACAGCTCAAGGACACCATCCAGCGGCTTTACGACAGCGGCGCACTGGAGGTGCACATGCGCCCCGCCTGCCCGCCGCTCGTATACGGCTGCAAGTTCCTCAACTTCTCCCGCTCACGCTCCGAACTCGACCTCGCCGCCCGCCGCGCCATCCGCGAACTCGAAGGCAAAGACGACGCATGCCTGAGCGAATACGCCACGGAAGGGTCGGACAAGTACTGCGCAATGGTCGACCGCATCCGCCAGCGGCTCGGGCTGACCTCCCTTAAGTACCAGAGACTGCCCGACCTCGTCGAGGCCGTCGGCCTCCCCAAGCAAAAGCTCTGCACCTACTGCTGGGACGGCGCGGAATAGCGGACCGCTTCAGAACAAGACAGCCCCGTCGTGCCCGTTGCTTGCCCGCCGTAGCCTGAGCGAAGGCGGGTGTCGTTGTGGTGAAAAACCCGCGCACTCGGTAAAATCAGCGCCCAGTCCCCTGCCGCCTGAAATGCTCCGCCACGTCCCCGATGATCTGGTCGATATTCCGCGTAACCTTGAACCCCACGAGCTTGACCACCTTGGTGGTGTCGGGCACGCGGGTGTGCATGTCCTCGAACCCCGCCTCGTACGCCTCCTCATACGGGATGTGCACGATCTCGGACTTGCTGGCCGTGATAGCCTTCACCTTCGCCGCCAGCTCGTTGATGGAGATGCCCTCTCTGCTCCCAATGTTGAAGATGCCGCCCTGCGCCCTCGGCTCGGCCATCAGGTTCGGAACGACGGCGACCACGTCGCGGACGTGGCAGAAACACCGCACTTGCTTGCCGTCCCCGTACACCGTGATGGGCTCGCCGTCGAGGGCCTGCTGGACGAATCGGGGAATGACCATCCCGTACTGACCCGTCTGACGCGGCCCGACCGTGTTGAAGAACCGGCCGATGACGACGGGCAGGTCGTTCTGGCGATGATAAGCGAGCGCCAGGAACTCGTCGATCGCCTTCGAGCACGCATAGCACCAGCGGCTGTGGGTGGTGGAACCGAGTACCATGTCGGTGTCTTCCGCGAACGGGATGTGGTCGCTCTTGCCGTAGACCTCGGACGACGACGCGAGGAAGACCCGCGTCCCGTACCGCGCGGCAACCTTGAGCACGACTCCGGTCCCCAGGATGTTCGTCTCGATCGTGCGCACGGGCTTGTCCACGATGAGCTTGACCCCGACGGCCGCGGCCAGATGATACAACACGTCAGCGTCGCGGACGAGATGATCCAGCACATGTTCGTTGGTGACGCTCTCATTGACAAGGTCGAAATTGGGGTTAGCGCGAAGATGCTCCACGTTGGCCCGGCGGCCGGTGGACAGATTGTCCATGGCCGTGACCCGGTCTCCGTTCGCCAGCAGCGCTTCCGCCAGATGCGAGCCGATGAACCCCGCGCCGCCCGTGATCACGATTCTCATTAAGACAATCCTCCTGGCTAGCCGCGTCCCTTGGTATTCGCCCGGGTGACAGGCCGATTATACGCCCCTCCCCCGCCCGGTTCAAGCTTCGGCCGTTCCGGAGCATCTCTGCGTTGTGGTCACAGGTAGGGGCGGCCGGCCGGTCGCCCCTGCAGCAGATGGCGGTTCTTGCGCTGCTGCGCAAATGGGCTCGTTCGGGAGGTGAGGGCCAAAACGACTCAGTGTCCGGACTCAGGGTCGAAAGGGGTTGACTTGGGCGAGGTGCAAGGCTATGATTGAGCGCAAGAAAACACAGGGCGCTGGTATGGATCTAAACAAGGTTTTCGAGCGTGGATCGCAGGCGTTCGAGCGCGGGAACTGGGAGTTGGCGATCATGATGTGGCAGCAAGTCCTGGCGGCGGACCCGAATCACGCGGATGCGCGGAAGATGATCCGCGAGGCGGAGAACCGGAAGTGGGTGCAACGGAAGCCCGGGGCCCGGGCAAAGCCGCTGGCTCTGGCGGCGGGGCTGGGGCCGATGGTTTCGTATGTACGCCACATGCTGAGGAAGAGGTATGACCGGGCGCTGGCGGACTGCGAGAGGGCGCTGGCGCATGATCCGAACAATGTCATAGTGCTTTGGGCGCTGGTGCGGGCGGCGCTGCAGGGCGGGTATCCGAAGGCGGCGATGGTGACTTTGGAGTACCTGCGTGACCGGAATCCGAAGAACGCGCGGGCGTTGCGGCGGCTGGGGCTTCTGTACGAGGAGGAGGATAACATCTCGCAGGCGATCGAGACGTGGGAAAAGCTGCGGAGCGTCCTGCCGGACGACCGCGAGGCGGCGACGAAGCTGAGGGACCTGGCGGCGGTGCAGACGATGGTGGACGGCCGGTACGAGACGGCAACGCAGAAGGACGCGACGTTCCAGGTGTCGCTTAAGAGCAAGGAGGATTCTCAGGAGCTTGAGGACGAGCACCGTGCGATCCGGACGGCTGAGGATTTGGGGAAGGCTATCGAGCGGGTGACGAAGGACGTGGAGGAGAACCCGGAGCAGAAGCGGTATGTGATCCAACTGGGCAACCTGTACCGCAAGGCTGGACAGTTCGAGAAGGCGCGCGGGCTGTACGAGCGTGCGCTGAAGCTGGACTCGATGGATTTTTCGATTCCGGAGCTGCTGGGGGAGCTGAGGATTGATGAGTACGCGGCGCAGGAGAAGGCGCTTGCAGAGAAGCTTAAGGCTGCGCCGGACGGCGAGGCGCCGGGCGGCGAGGCGTTGAAGTCGCAGTTGGCGGCGGTTCGGAAGGAGAAGTTTCAGTTTTCGATGGAGGAGTACAAGCGGCAGGTTCAGGTGCGGCCGACGGATTCGGGGCTGCACGTGAAGCTGGCGGACCTGTATTTCGGGGCGCGAATGTTTGATGAGGCGGGGATGGAATATCAGAAGGCATCGACAGAATCTCGGCTGCACCGGTATTGCAGGATGCGGATGGGGATCTGTCTGTACAACACTGGTAAGCATCAGTTGGCCGTAGGCCAGTTCGAGCAGGCGATCAAGGGGGGTACGGCGGCGAACCGGGATGTGAAGGACATCATGTATTACCTGGCGGTGGCGCTGGAGAAGTTGGGTGACCTGGAGCGTGCGGAGGAGTTTTTTCACAAGATTTTCGACGTGGACATGTCGTATAAGGACGTGCAGGTGCGCCTGGACAAGGTGATGCGTGCGCGGCAGTCCGGAGTTGGTGGTTCGCAAGCAGGAGGAAAGAGCGGGTAGTTATGGCACACACACGATCATCAGAGAAGCGGGTTCGGCAGGGTGCGGTGCGTCGCGCCCGGAACAAGGCGAAGCGCAGTGCGCTGCGGACTCAGTTGAAGAAGACGACGGCCGCAGTTGGGTCGGGGAACGTGGAGGCCGCCCAGGCGGAGTTCAAGAAGGCGGTGAGGTCCCTGGACAGTGCGGTGAGCAAGGGGCTGATTCACAGGAACCAAGCGGCGCGGCGGAAGTCACGGCTTGCGCTGAAGGTGGCCGCTCTCAGCAAGACATGAGGTTGATCGAGGGTTCCGGCGGTGCGCCTGCGCCGCCGTGGTGGGTTGCGCTGCTGCGGTGCGCCGTTCCCTGGAGCGGCGGCGGCGGATTCCCGATGACGTGCCGTCGGACACAGGCGAAGAGGTGGGGAGTGTTCGGAACGGTCATGACATGTTTCCAGATTGCGTTTAGCTTTGAATCGTGCGCGTGAACGCCCTATAATATGTGCATGTTGAAGGTGTTGTGTTTCGGGACAGATGGGTGGGGCATGTCGCGCGCGGGTGTGTTCCGGTGCTGGGCAGGCCAGGTTATGTGATTGGAGAAGGTACAGTGTTGTCACATCTAAGGACGTTGTGGGCGCTGGGATGCGTAGTGCTGTTGCTGACCGTGAATGGTTGCGGGAGGCACAAAGACCCGATGGGTCTGGCGAAGCTCGACGTGGAGGCGAAGCGGTTCGACGAGGCGATTGATAGGCTGACGTCGGCGCCGGCCGAGGTGCAGGAGACGTATGCGGCTCAATTGCTTCTGGGGGAGGCGTATAAGGGGAAGCGGGATTACGAGAACAGCCTGAAGGCGTATGGCAAGGCGGCGGGGCTGGATAAGGGCAAGGCGGAGCCGTACCTGGGCATGGCGGAGGTGGAGTTGTTCCGTGCGGAGCAGGCGGCGAAGGAGGAGGATGCGGCGGGTTTTCAGCGGTCGGGTGTTGATTACTGCGGTCGGGCTCTGTCTATCGATGCGAAAGCAGCGGAGGCTTACTCGCTGCTTGCGAAGTTTCACCAGAGGAAGAACGAGGTGTCTGAGGCGTTGGAGTCTCTGAAGAAGGCGGCGGCGTTGGACCCGAGGCCTTCGCGGAAGCTGGACGTGGCGGAGTTTTACCTGAGCCAACTGGAGCCGGAGGCGGCTCTTAGACTGGCCGAGGAGGTTTTGGCGGCGGACGGGACTTCTGCGGATGCTCGGATTATGAAGGCGCGGGCGTTGTCCGTCAGAGACAAGGAGAAGGCGAAGGAGGAGTTGCGTACGGTTTTGAGCGACAAGAGCCTTGCGGCTGGGCAGCAAGCGGCGGCGCTGAGGGCGCTGGCGTACATGGCGATGGAGACGGGAGACGTGAAGGAGGTGGAAGAGCTGCTGAAGCAGATGGAGAAGCTTCCGGAACTTGGCGGCACGGTCGCTCATCTGACGGGGCTGCTGGCGATTCGTGCGGGTGATTGGTCGAAGGCTTACCAGTCGTTCAAGCGGATTGAGGGGAGCGGCGACGCGAGCGTGTTGTGGTACTTGGCGCAGTGCGAGCAGCGGCCGGAACTGAACATGCCGAATCAGGCAATCTCTCATTTCCAGGCAGTTGTGCAGAAGAGCCCGAGGAACGTGGAGGCGCGGCTGGCCCTGGCGGCGTTGCTGCTGAATGAGGCGCGGAACTATGAGGAGTCTATGAAGCATTGTGGGGCGGCGCTTCGGGAACGGCCGGACGATGTGCGGGCTCTGCTGCTGAAGGCGAAGATTCACCGTATGGCGTCCGGGCGCCTGCACAATCCTGAGTTGGCGCAGGCGACGTACGGGAAGGTTCTGGGGTCTGGGGCGGAGACGCCGCAGGTTCTGCTCGAGGTGGCGGAGTTCTGCATCGAGATGAACCGTATGGAGCAGGCGCTGGCGTATGCGAAGAAGGCTCAGTCACAAGAGGACACGGCGGCGGCACGGGCGGTGCTGGGGCGGGTGGGGCTTGTCCGGGCGGGGCAGGCGGGCGCGGGGACGGCGGAGGGTAAGAAGTATCTGGCAGAGGCGGTGGAGGATTTAAGAAAGGCGGTGGAGCTGAACCCTGAGAGCCTGCAGGCGGTGTCGCTGCTGGTGGCTGCGTACGCGACGGACAAACGGCTCGAGGAGGCGGCGGACCTGCTGAACCGGTTCATCGGGAAGAAGCCTACGGAAGGACAGGCGTACCGACTGCTGGCGTCGGTTTATGAGGGAATGAAGAAACCGGGCGAGGCGGTTGCCGTGCTGGAGCGGGCGGAGAAGGTGCCCGGGATCGAGCGTCTGGACCGGAGTTTGCTGGGTCGGGCGTACTTTCTGGCGGGGAATCGGAAGGCGGCGATTGAGACGTGGGAAAGGCTGATCGCGGGGGATCCGAACCTGCGTGGAAACTTTGGAATCACTGTGGGGCTGGGGGTGGCGCTGGCTTTGGACGGGCAGTTTTCGAAGGCGATGAACCAGGCTCAGGCGGCGGCGCAACAGGATCCTGGAACAAGTGCGGGGCTGGTGGCGGCGTGCGTGGCGATTCAGGCTGGCGACCTCGGCAAGGCAAAGGAGTTTCTTAAGGATGAGAAGCGGCCCTACGCGTCGGCGAAGGAGAAGGAGACCTATCTTCAGTTCGTTGAGCTCTGCGGCAAGGCGGGGGAAAGGGGCAAGAGGGCGGCGGCAAGGATCAGCGAGGCAATCCTAGACACCGAGTACCAGAACACCGACAGCGCCGTGGCGAACTTGGCCGAGGCGACGCAGCTTCTGCCTGATTCTATCGTCCCTCATTACGTCATGATCCCGGCGTTAATCCGTGCGGGGCGGCTCAAGGAGGCGAAGGACGTGTTTCAGAGGATGTTTGCCTCGTTCCCGGCGCAGGGATATCCGCATCTTACGTTTGGGAAGATGGTGTACCGGCCGGGCGCGAGCAGCGAGGCTCGGCAGCAGGTGGAGTTGGCGGTGGAGTTGGACACTGGGCTGGCGGATGGGTGGACTATGCTGGCTCGGCTCCTTCTGGAGCGGGAGGAGCAGGGTGAGTCTCAACTGGCGACGCTCGAATCGGCGGCGAAGTGTGCGACTCGGGCGGTGGAGCTTGACGGAGGGACGATGGCGTCGCTTGAGGTGGCTACGAGCGCGCTGTACGCGTTGACTCAGTCGTACCGGAACGAGATGGCACGGGAGCAGGATCCGGCGGTTCAGAAGACGTACGGCGAGCGGGCGAAGAAGAGCGCGGAGCAGGTGGGGCAGGTTCTTCGGACTTTCCGGGAGAAGTTCCCGGCCTCGCCGATGGCGGCGAAGGTGATGGTGCGATTCGAGATGGCGGAAGGGAACTACGCCAGGGCGGCGTCTCTGGCGGCGGAGCTGATTCGGAAGTCTGAGGTGGATGACCCGGAACTGTATGTTCTGGCGGCGCGGGCCTTTTACGCCAAGGGGGAGGCCAGCGACCTGAAACAGGCGGAGAGGTACCTGGGCGAGTTGATCCGGCGGAATGCGAGCTACATTCCGGCGTACCGTCAGCTGGCGCAGTTGTACGAGAGCGAGCGCGAGAGCGGCCTGGCGATCAATACTCTGCGACAGGCGCTGGCGATGGAGCCAGGCAACCTGGTGGTGGTTTTCGAGCTGGCGCGGCTTTTCGAGAGGAGCGGGCAGCATGCGAACGCGATGGGGATTTACCGGAGCGTACTGGCAGGCATTCCGGCGGGGGAACGGAGCCGAGAAGGGGCGGGCGTTTATGCGGCGGCGACCATGGCGCTGGCGAATGTGATGCTGGGCATGCCGGCGCGGGACGCGGCGGAACGGGAGACGACGTTGGCGGAAGCTGAGGCTCTACTGAAGACGTTGATGGATTCCGCGGAGGGAGCGAAGCCGGACGTGCGGGTGCTGCTTCTGCTGGGCGAGGTGAAGGAGCAACAGGGGCGGGTGGAGGAGGCCATCGATCTGTATAGGAGATGCATCTCGATTGACGCCCAGTCGGCCGCTGCTTACCACAAGATGGCGTTGACTTATTACCGGAGCGGTCAGTTTGGCAAGGGGATTGCTGTGTACGAGGGCATCCCGGCGGAGGCGTATGTGGGTGCGGCGTCGGCCCGGCTGGCCCTGTTGTATCTGGCGCAGGGCGCGCCGGGCGATGCGGGGCGGGCTCGGGAGATTGCGGAGAAGGTGGTGAGTTACCTGGCCGCGCTGAACCCGGGGGCGGCCGGGCAAGCTGCGGTTCTCGAGGCTCATTATCGCAGCATCCTGGTGCTGACATTGATTGCGGATCAGAAGACGGCGGAGGCGCGCGCGGAGGTTCAGAGAATCCCGCGTCTTGATCCGGCGGTCCGTGAGAGCTATGCGCAACTGGTGGGTCTTTGCTCGGTGGACGAGGCCAAGCGGCAGGCTCTGGTGGCGGAGCTTGGTGCGAGCCTGTTTTACCAGACGGCGCAGGATTTTCCGCGAGCGATTGGGGCCTATCAGAAGGCCCTGGGGAGTATTCCGGGGAATCTGATGCTGCTGGACCGGCTGGCGGATCTGTACCGCACAGCGAATGATCTGGAGAATGGGGCGGCGACGGTCGAGAAACTGATTTCGGGCATCGAGTCGGGTTCGGGTACGCTGGTTCAGCGGGAATACTATCAGGGGCTGTATACGGAGGCGATTGACGCGTACCTGCGGGTGGCGGGGCGGATGGGGCCTGAGGGCCGGCCGGCGGTGCTGGCGAAGGCTGTGGTGCTGTGCAAGGCGGGGGTGAGCCGGTGGCCGAAGGACAGTGAGTTGCTGAGCCGGCTGGCTGCGGGCTACAACATGGATGAGAAGACTCAGGATCAGGGCATCGAGGTCCTGAAGCAGATTGTGCAGGGGAACGGGGCTGGAACGGTCCCGTGGGTTAACGCGAAGAAGCAGCTGGCGGCGATTTACCTGAGCCGCAAGGACGGCTCGGCGAAGGCGCTGGTGCTGGAGATTTGCGACGAGATTGAGCCGTATATCGGCGATGATCTCCTTTGGCTGAACAACAGTGCGTGGCTCCACGCGGCGAGCGGGGCGGGGATGCCGGGTCTGAAGAAGGGGCTGGAGTTGGCGGAGCGGGCGAAGGAGCTTAATCCGGTCGATCCTCGGGTGCGGGACACGTTGGGGTGGATTTACTACCTGTCGAAGCGTTACGGTCAGGCGGCGCTCGAACTGGAGTACGCGGCGAGGGAGATGCCGAACTCGCCGGACGTGGTCTATCATCTGGGTGCCGTGCAGTTGAAGGTGGACAAGCGGGAGAAGGGTGTGGAGAACCTGCAGCGTGCCCTGGAGTTGCACCGGCAGGGGCAGGCGTTCGAGGACGCGGAGGCGTGTAAGGTGCTGCTGGAGCAGAACAAGGGGCAGACGGGCGCGAAGCCTGCGGGCAAGTAGTGAGGGGATGACGGCCAAGTAGCATGGCGGGGAAGGCGTAGTTGAGATCACAGGAGAGAGACGGACGCGAGGCCGGG